>DASTZZ010000031.1 GCA_035764005.1 Terriglobales bacterium | reverse complement strand
AAGAACGTGATGAAGTCCTTGTACTCGACTTCAGCCTGCTGGTATGCGGCCGTGGTGCCCTCGGCATACCAGGAATCCCCGACTGCCAGCTTGGCGCGGGCGATGAATTCCGAATCGGGATAAGTGTTGATCAGCGTCTGCAGCGTGATGCGCGCGACGTCGTATTTGCCGTGCTTCATCGCGTCCATGGCGCGGTCAAAGAGGACCTTGTCCGGTTGCTTGGAGTCAACATTGGCAATTGGGTTGTTGACCTTGTTGTGATGACAACCGGCGGCTATCACGGCCATTCCGAGAGCAAGTGCGATTGTGGTACTGCGATGAATCATAGAAATCCTTAGCTGCGAAGCTCCTCAGCTCGCGTAACTTAAGTTCTTATTACCCCTGCCAGTCTCGCTTCGGGAACTGCTTCGGTTGCGGCCTTGAGCAAACTCCGCGCATTCGCCGTAATATCGTGACCATCGAAGACTGCGCTGCCGGCGACCAGCAGCTCCGCTCCCGCACGCACTATCTCACCGACGGTGTCGTGAGCAACGCCTCCATCGACCTCGATGCGAAAGTTCAGCCCACGCTCCTCGCGGATCCTCGCCAGCTTCGCGATCTTGTGGAGCGCGCCTGGAATGAATTTTTGCCCGCCAAATCCTGGATTCACCGACATGACCAGCACCAGGTTTACCATGTCGAGCACTTCTGTGAGCGTCTCGACCGGAGTGGCTGGATTGATCACCACGCCCGGTTGGCAGCCATGCTCTTTGATCAATGTCAGTGTGCGATTCAGATGTACGCAGGCTTCCTGATGCACTGACATCCAATTTGCGCCGGCGGCAGCAAAGTCTGGAATGAATTGATCCGGATTCTCGATCATCAGATGAACGTCAAAGACCGCATCAGTGACCGGACGCAGCCATCTCACAATCGGAGGTCCAATCGTGAGGTTGGGCACGAAATGCCCGTCCATCACGTCGAGATGGATGATCGTAGCTCCACCTTTGATCGCAGCCAGAACATTGTCGGCCAGATGAGCAAAGTCCGCCGAGAGAATCGAGGGTGCGAGTTCGATCAAAATAGAACGCTTCCGAATGTCAGGAGACGCTCACAATTTTAGCAATTATGGCGGGTCTTCGGGCTCAAATTCGGGCCGAATAGCAGGCCATCGGACGTGTTAAGAGCGAAACCTTAGACAAAACGCGCCGGCATCATTTGTCTCGTTTAGGAGCGCGCATTGTGCGTCGCTTTGCCGGCTTCGCCCTGACCTCATCATGCGGACACGAATGCGCCTCTTCCATTAGTTGAAGCAGGCTCGGACGCGGCGAGGCCCCAATGAATGTCTGGCATTCGACGCAGAAAGAGTCGGTAATCTCCGGGTTGCTCCGGTTCGGCGTGCGCAAAAATTGGGAGCCGTGTGCCATACGGTACACCGAAGTTGGACTTCAACCCTGGATTGCTTTCCCAAGAGTAGAACGGAAGATGCACATTGGGCAATTAAGGATTCGTAAATCGACATTGCACGACCCCACGTTGGTTGGATTTGCTCAACCAGTTTTGTCGGGTACGGTGGAAGAGTCTGCATAGAGGAATGGTTCTACCGGAGTTGCGGCTTCGGACTGGTTGTTCCTTTATCAACGGGGAACAACCGATGCACATGAAGAAAACTGCGAAGTTCGTACTGCTGCTCGACAGCGACTCTAGCGCTATCCGCCATTCGGCAATGGAACTAGCAGGAACTGATGGATGCCTTCTAATCGCGCGTACCGCGGCGGCTGCCGTGGAATTTGCGAAACAATACAAGCCAGCTTATCTTGTGCTGCCGACAACGCGGGCAGCCGCTGAGGAAAATTCGCTGCAGGATCTGTTGCTGGAATTCAGCCCTGAGACTGAAATCGTTGTCCTCTCCGACGCGGAAAGCCTTCGAGCGATGGGACAGGGCGTGTAAATCTGGGGACGAACGCACAGATTACAGCAACACTTTGCGATGACATTCGTTACTTTTCAGGAAATGCCCAGCGCTTTACTATGAAACCCATGATCGCCTGGGAATCTCTCTGAACACTTCCAAGCCTAGCTTCCCTTTACCGTTTTGGTCTTTCCTGACGTGTGCAGTTTGAAGACATCGTCAGGGATCTTCGAATTCAATTTGATGTTCGTGTAATGCGCAAGGCGATAGTCGCCGGAAGGCTCAAATGCTTGCTGTTTCAACGAGACTGAGCGCGTCGCATCCACCCAGATGATGATGTGATCAAACATGTTTCTCACCTTCGGCGATTTTGGCGTCAGGTCCAGTTTGGCGGTTCGGACTCCGTCCACATCCTCGTTGCCTTCGAACTTAATATCAAATTGGTTCTGGAGATCGTGCCCTTTTCCGCCGAATCCCAAAACGAGAAAGCTCTCCACTTCTGCCCGGTTCTTGCCCGCGTCGTACTCATTCACCTGCTGGATTCTCGGCTGATAAATGCGGATCTTGCCCTCGGTAAAGAGCATGTATTTCTGATCGGGTGACTGAATGTCAGCCGCCCACTGAGTTTCGCCTTTGCCGGTGCGACGGTAGTAGACCATCCCCTTTTGCGTATCGGTTTCGTTCACTACCTTCTGATACTGATCCCAAGTGAAGTCCGCCTGCGCGCTGCGGAACTGAGCTGCTGCGGCATCCATCTGCGCCAGCACGGCTTCGAGTGTGGACGCAGTCTGTCCCGAACCCGAACTCTTGTTTTGGGCAAAAGCTGGACAAAAACCGAGAAGGAGTGCGCAAGTGAGGGCAAACGCACTATGGCCTCTTCCTGAGTTCCTGTCTGCACGATAAAAGAGAAGTTTCATAGATCCCGTTAGCGGTGAGCCCACACACGATAACCCGTAAGCTTGCCAGAAGTGTCGCGCAACTCGGTATACCGCGTCACTTCGATACTTCCGACCACTGGCACAAGCACCTTCTCCAGCGCCGCGCTTGTATCGTTCTCATCCGGAGAGATTGCCACAGCGTTCAGGTCGCATATAAAGCTATTGGGCCCATCCTGCTTAACAACAATTTCGCTGGGATGCAGCGGACGAGAATTCGGGCTGTCTTTGAAGACGTTCCGAGGAGTGAGAAAAATAAAAGCAAGAATGATCGTGACCATTACGTCGTAGTGAATCCCGCCACGCGGATGAGTCCACAAAACGTAGCTTTTCAGGGTTCGCCCGATCTTCAAAGTCCCTCCCAAAAATACGAGGTTAGTTTAGAACCCGAAGCATCACCGTGCAAAGAATCAGCATCTCACCTTGTCGGTCGCGGACATGTCCCGCAGTTCGTTCTACTCTGGATTTGTGCAGGTTTGGCTCAATCCAGCGTGCTAAACTAAGGCTCTTAATCCGCGGCTCACGATGCCCACTGTGAGCCAGAACCCTTCGTCGTAGCCTAAACTCAAAGCTCCTTACGCTACTCGTCTCTTCCTCTGGCCGGGAAAGGTAGGATCGCACTTGTGAAGCGTGCTTCCAACCTCGGGAAAATCTTTGTTGCTATCTTCTGTGGTCTCGTTGTGGGAGCCATTGCGGGCGCCATCCACTGGATGATTCTGCCGCACGACCAGTCTCTGCTGGTGCACGTGATGCTCGGCGACCTCGTTGCCGCGCTGACTTCAATGATCGTGTGCCTGGCTATTCAATTGCGCCAGGAGGAAGTGCATTTCGCAAGTGCGATGTCGCGTGCAGCGATTGTCTCCGAACTCAATCACCACGTGCGCAATGCCGTATTTCCACTCTGCCTGGCAGTACAGAAATCCGGCGACAAAGATGCTTCACAACTGGCGAATGAAGCAGTCGAACGAATCAACGTCGCACTCAAGGAAGCGACAGCCGACGCGATCTCCGGCCGCGCCAGCTATGCCGATGATATTCATCCCAAAAACGGAAGCTTACTCGTACACTGATGTTTCGTATTCTAATTGTCGATGATGAACCCGCAATCCTCGGGCTATTGAAATCCGTTTTGGAACTCTCTTCTTTCGAGCCGCACACGGCTCGCTCGGCTGCAGAAGCCAAGTCGTTGCTGTCTCAGCAGACATTTGATGTAGTGCTCACCGACATGCGCATGGAAACCGCTACCGCTGGTTTTGATGTCGTGCGGGCTGCGCGCCAACTCGATCCCAGGCCAGTGATCGCAATCCTCACGGCTTTTCCCATATCCTCGCCGGAGTGGCGTCCTTCAGGGGCCGACGCACTGATGGTAAAAGGCGCGGACATTATGAATCTTCCGGATAAGTTGTTGAATTTGGTTAAAACGAAACCGCACCGCGAACGCCAGCCCGTCGCTATGGCAGGACAACACTCTTAGCCGTTCAGTTTGCTACGGCAGCTGATCAGCAGAAAGCCGAACATCTCCCGTTCCGGGAATTTCAGCAGGAGCTTCCGTCTCCGCAGTAGCCTTGGCTTTCTTTGACTTTTTCGGCTCTGGCGGAGGTGGTTCGTGGGCAGGATCGTAGAACAGGATGCGTCCGCAGCTGTCGCAAGTCATGACTTCCTGTCCTGCTTTAATCTCGTTCCATTTCTGTGGACGCAACAGAACAAAACATGCGGTACAGCGCTGCTCGCGCGCTTCGGCTATCGCCGTCTTCCTGGCTTTGAGGACGCGATCATAAAGATCCAGCAGATCCCCGGTAAGTCCAGAGCGGAGACCGCCGCGGTCTGCTTGTAACTCCTTCAATCGCGCTTCGTCTTTGGCGGTGAGGGCGCGGGCTTCTTCTTTTTCTTTTTCTACCTGGACTGACTGCGTCTTCAACTCAGCTTCTGAGACCTTTACCTGCCGGTCGAAGAGCTCAGCGCCTTCCATGATCTCGAGAATCTTGTCTTCGGCCTTGCGAATCTCCTGCTCGGCGAACTGGATCTCGTGCATCAGCGCCTTGTATTGTTCGTTGGTCTTTACGTCGAGCGATTGATCGCGAAATTTGGCGATCTTTTGCTGTTGTGACTGTATGTCCGATTCCAGGCTGCGACGCTTCTGTTCCTGTGACTTGATGGCCGCTTTGGCTTGTTCGACTTTGCCTCTCGCGTCTGAGAGCTGATGTTCGATTTCCGCTACGCGCTTGGGCAGCGCAGCCACTTCGGCGGAAAGACGGCCGATTTCACGATCTACCTGCTCAAGTTTGATTAATCCTTCAAGGTCTGCATGCATGAGAAGCTAACTTGATTCTAACAGCCCAGAGCAGGCTTGAGGGGACGGAAAAATGCGCAACAGAACCCGCCGGCCGTTA
The DNA here is from genome assembly GCA_035764005.1 of Terriglobales bacterium. Lineage (NCBI taxonomy): Bacteria > Pseudomonadati > Acidobacteriota > Terriglobia > Terriglobales > Terriglobales bacterium. Next base: position 157,370 of record DASTZZ010000031.1, on the reverse strand, counting down.
GCCGGTGGGCCCACTATCCTCTTTCGTATGTTGTTCCGAGGCTTCAGATGTACCTGAGGCGATTAGATTTGGGTCGCAATGCTTTGGCGCCCTGGGGTTAGTGCCGGGTGAAGATTCCCGCGGCACCGTATCCGAGCGTCAGCGCGATTGCTGCTGTTGCACCGGCAATAGGCGCGAAATGGCGGCGCACGTTGCGTTTAATGTCGGTGCGTTCACGAATCTCGTGGCGCACGGCTGAGCGAAGCTGCTGAACATCGTTATGCAGCGCGCGACGTTGTTCGGCGGCGCGCTTCTCCAGAATCTCTGTGGGGAGGTTTGGTTGTGCTTGCGTCATGCCTGTGACCTCGCTTCATGCTGAATCCAGATTTGGTCCTCTTTCAAAACACGCAGAGTGCGTTTGGGCGCCAGTCCAGCCTGTGTAAGCTCACGACGACCCAGGTAGAACATGCCGATCGCGATCAGGAAATATCCCGCTGTAACGATCAGCGCGCCGTAGCACCACGCATACGCGCTGCCGTAGAACACTCCGGCGAAAAACGCGATGAATGCGAACGTCAAGGCGAGAAAGGTAACCACTCCGAAGAGAGCGGCAACTGCCAGCATTGGGACTGCGACTTTCCAGATGCCAACTTTCTCCTTCATCTCCTGCGAGAGCATCTGCAGGCGCGTAGAGACGAAATCGCGAGCATCGGTCTTGAGCTCAGTGACCACGTCGCGGATGGTTCTGTTATTTTCAGTAACGACTTGCATTGCGTGACCTCACGATCCGGAGTGAAACTCCCAACAAAAACGCCGCGGCAGCAATGCCGCCGAGCACATGCAATGGCTTTTCCTGAATTAGACGCTCGCTTTTCAATCGCGCCTGCTGCGCCTTCAGACGGGCCTGCGCCCGAGCTTCACGCGTACGCGCCTCAAGCTGCTCGCGCAGTTCTTTACCGCGTTCGGCGACTCTGTCGCTGAGCTCGTCGGCTTTATCGAGCAGCACACGCCCACGCTCTTCTGCGGCATCGGCGAGCTCGCTTGCCCGGCGCTTGGTGGTGTCTGCCAGATCACGTGCTCTTTGCTGTGCGGTGCTGGCGAACTCGCGCGCACGTTGCTGGGCGGTATCTGCCAGCGATGATGCTGAGCTCGAGAGCTGGTCGCCAGCACTGCTCTGCGCTTCTTGAGCGCGATTGCGAACCACGTGAAGGCCTCGGCGCGCCGTTTCCGGAGCCCGCTTGACCTGAGATACGGTCTTACCCAGCGCAGCTCCAATCTGCTCCGCCGTGCGATTGAGTCGCGGGTTCCCGGTACTCTCGGGCAGGCTGGACTCGTACATCCCGCCCTTGCGGATGGGATCCTCAACCGCAGCCTGATACGTCACCGTGTCAGCACGATTTTCTTCCAGTCCCGTGCCAATCGGGTCCGTGGTGCGCGTGCCCAGTTCGGGAAAGTCTCTGTTGTGCAGAGGATCTGCCATTGCACCCTCCTGTAAACTTGCGTCCCTTGATACCCAGGACTAATGGCTTGGATGTGGATTAGGTGCGAGGTGTTTGCAGAGAGATTCGTAGAACTTATGCTCCGAGAGCTGCTGCCGTGTCCAGACACTCTTGCAAGTAGCGGAACCGGGTTAAAACAAAAGGGGACGAAGTCTGAACACAAAGTTCACGGAGGCATTCCTATTGAAGTTTATGTTCCAGCTTTGTGACGTGTACTCCAGCGGCAGCTCAGATGTTGATCGCTTTGCCTTCCACGCTGCTGAAGCCGTCGAGCAGAGCTTCGTAGAGTGTCGGGTGGGCGTGGATGGTGAACATCATCTCTTCAACGGTGGCTTCGAGCTGCATGGCTGTTACGGCTTCAGAGATCAGTTCTGTCGCGGAGGGACCAATGATATGCACGCCGAGAATCTCGCCATACTGTTCCTCGGAAACGACCTTGATGAAGCCATCGTGGCTGCTGATGATGCTGGCCTTCGAGTTTGCGGTGAACGGGAACTTGCCGACCTTGACTTTGTATCCCTTCTCGCGCGCCTGAGCTTCAGTAAGTCCTACGCTGCCGATCTGCGGCTCGCAGTAGGTTGCGCCCGGAATCAAATTCCGCTTTACCGGACGCGCATACTTGCCTGCAATCTTTGCCACTGCAACCATGCCCTGCATAGCTGCGACGTGCGCCAGTTGCGGCATTCCCAAAACGATATCGCCGATGGCGTAGATGCAGGGCTCGACCGTCTGCATCCATTCATTCGTTGGAATAAAGCCGCGCTCAGCTTTGATCTTGGTTTTATCCAGACCGACATCGTCGGTCTGCGGCGCGCGTCCAATGGCGATCAGAACTTTTTCAGCTTCCAGCCTCTGCTGCTTGCCATCCGAGCCGGTGAATGTGACCGACGCTCCGTCCTTGGTCTTCTCGACTTTCTCGACCTTTGCGCTTAAATGGCAGTTAATGCCCCGCTTCTTGTAAACGCGCAGCAGCTCTTTGCTGACTTCTTCGTCTTCGACTGGAACCAGGCGCGGCAGAGCCTCGATAACATTTACGTCAGTTCCGTACGACTTGTAAATGGACGCGAACTCCACGCCCACGGCGCCGGAGCCGATCACCACGAGCGATTTTGGAATCGAATTCAGCGAGAGAATTTCTATGTTGGTGAGAATCGTTGAATCCGGCTTCATGCCAGTCAGCATTCGCGCCTGCGAGCCAGTCGAGATAATCACGTTCTTCGTCTGCAGCTTGCTCTTCTTGCCGTCGGATCCCGTCACTTCGACATCGAGCACGCCATTTTTCACCGGCCCGGTGAGTCGCCCGTAACCGGGAACGACGGTCACCTTGTTCTTACGCATCAGGAACTCAAGGCCTTTGGCATGCTTGGTGACAATCTTGTTCTTACGGTCCTGGATGGTTCCCCAATTGACCTTCATGCCATCCACGTTCTCAATGCCGTGCTCTTTGGCGGCCTTGAAATGGTCGTAGATTTCGGCGTCGAACAGCAGACTCTTCGTGGGGATGCAGCCCACATGCAGGCAAGTGCCGCCGAGCTTCGCGTCTTTTTCAATCAGCGCGGTTTTAAGTCCGTATTCGCCGGCACGAATCGCAGCCGTATAGCCGCCCGGACCGGAGCCGATGATGGCTACGTCGTAAATAGTCTCTGGCAAGTGTGACTCCGTCTAGCTTGTTGGGAATTGGTCAGAAAGACAAACATTAGATTGTAACAAGGGTAGTTTGGTCGCATTGCACGGCTACGCGCCTAAGCCACAAAAGAAAACGGGCGAGCACCATCCAAAAGCGAATGCAAACGCATACGGAAATGATGCAACCTAGATATATTTGCTTGTGTACGTCGGAACGAGGTCCGGCATGGTCAGCGAAGACGGCAGTTTTGAAGTCAGCAACAACGAACGCACGCACCGCTTCGAGGTGGAGTCGGGCGAGCAGACAGCGTTCCTGAGCTATCGTCACGTGGGCGGGAGTCTGACGCTCGATCACACCGAAGTCCCGCCTGAACTGGAAGGCCGTGGCATCGCCTCAAAGCTCACCCGCACAGCGCTGGAATTCGCCCGCGAACGGGGGCTGGAAGTTGTGCCGATCTGCCCTTACGTGAGCAAGTATCTGAAGAAGCACTCGGAATACCTGGACCTGCTCAGCGACGACAATCGTCGCCATGTGCTGAATTCCGAGACGTAGAAAGGCGAACACGAAGGTCACGAGGTTCACACAAGAGGTGACAAAAAAATCTTCGTGACTTCGTCTGTTGCCTTCGTGCCCTTCGTGTTCGCGGGTTCTCAGGCAGGTCTCGCCGTTGATCGCTCGATGGTCGCATGCAATCGGACCCCAAGCAGATACACGTAATGCAGCGCTGACACGATGGTCAGAGAAAAGACCGTCCAGATTCCTGCTTTTTTCACCGCCGCGATCCAGAACCAGGGCACTACCTCGACCAGCAGCGTCGCTCCCAACGTTACGATCTGAGCGACGGTGTTCGCCTTGCCGAGCAGGCTGGGGCGGAAGTCGCGAAGCGACGTGGTCACATAGACAAGCGTGCAGACGATCAGGATGATGATGTCGCGCCCGAAGACGACGACCGTCACGCGCCAGGGAATGCGGTGCATCGCCGAGAGAACTAGAAACAGCGTGCTGATAAGCAGCTTGTCGGCAATGGGATCGAGATATTCGCCGAGCTTGGTACGCTGCCCGAGCGAACGCGCGAGCAGGCCATCGAGACCATCGCTGATGCCGGCGAGGACAAAGAGCGTGAGCGCGATGCCGTAGTGGCCGTCCATGATCGCGTTGACCACGAACGGAACGAATCCGAGTCGAAGAAGCGTAAGCAGGTTGGGATAGCTGCGGAGTTGGGCGAACAAGCGTGTGGCTTCCTAAATTTGGCCCAAGGGAGGGCGAGGTTCACAGTCACTTTTTCTCAGACAGCCTGAGGTGTGCTCCTCCTAGAATACTGCTGTGCAGCCAAACGTTGCAGCTACTGGTGAAAACGAGTCGGATGCTGTCGCCGAACCACGCGGCCGTCAACGCAAGTTTTCCTTGAAGCAAAGGATTGCGCTCTGGCTGATCACTTCGCTTGGCTATCTGGCCATCCGACTCATCGGGCCGACCCTGCGTCCCACGTTCACCTTCGAGCCGGGCACCGAGAATGAGCCGCGGACACATCCGGCAATCTATTGCTTCTGGCATCGATGTGTATTCGCATGCGGATATCTGTTTCGCGGACACGGCATCCGCGTGCTCACGAGCCGCAGCTATGACGGGGAATACATTGCCCGCATCATCGAGCGGCTAGGCTTTCGCGCCGTGAGGGGATCGAGTTCGCGCGGGGCCGTACAGTCATTGCGCGAGCTTCAGCGCGAATTGGAGCAAGGCGAGTTCGTCGCGTTCACTATCGACGGTCCGCGCGGCCCTCGTTATATTGCTAAACCCGGACCGATCCACCTGGCGCGAGTGACTGGCGCACCTATCTTCTGCTTTTATGTGGCCGTGGAACGCGCCTGGATCCTAAACAGTTGGGACGCGTTCATAATTCCCAAGCCGTTCTCGCGAGTTCACTGTTACGTTCGAAGTCCGATTTCAGTAGCGGCGGAGGCTGATCACGATGAGTCATTAGCCAGAATGCAAGCGGAATTGGAGGAGGCGCGGAACAGAGCGGAAGCCTCTTTCGACCGCTCGGAACGGAGCTGATCCTCTCCCGCTCACCTCGTCCGGCTGACGTATAATTGTCAGTCACACACCTTCGCGCTTACGGTCGCGCGTCTCACTTCAATTTGATCTTGCTCCCCGCGAGGAGCGGGTGTGTGTTCGCAAAACGCATCAGTGGAGTATCTCGTTGAAAAAAGGCAATACAGCCGTCGTGGTCGGTGCTCAGTGGGGAGACGAGGGCAAAGGCAAGATCGTTGACGTGCTCTCGGAGAACTTCAGCGTCGTCGCCCGCTATGCCGGCGGACACAATGCCGGACACACCGTCATCATCGGCGGAAAGAAATTCGTGCTGCAGCTTATTCCCTGCGGCGTGCTGCGTGAAGGATGCCGCAGTGTGATCGGCAATGGCGTCGTGCTCGATCCTATTGCGTTCCTGAAGGAAGTCGATGGTCTTAAGCAAAATGGGCTCGATGTTACCGGACGGCTGTTTGTTTCAAATCGGGCACACGTGATTCTGCCGTATCACCGCATGATCGAACTTGCTGCCGAGAACGCTCCCGGACGAGTAAAAATCGGCACTACGTCGCGCGGCATTGGCCCCGCGTACGAAGACAAGATGAAGCGTGGTGGTCTGCGCGTGATCGACTTGCTGGATTCCTCGCTGCTGCGCACGCACATCGAAAACGCCTGCCGCGAAAAAAACACGATTGCACATGCATTGTTCAACACCGATCCACTGGATCCGGACAAGATTTACGACGAGTACTCAAGGGCAGCCGAGCGGGTTGCGCCGTTTGTGACGGACACTGCGCTATTGCTGAACGATGCCATTGCTGCAGGCGAGTCGGTGATGTTCGAAGGCGCGCAAGGCACGATGCTCGACATCGATCACGGCACGTATCCATTCGTGACTTCATCAAGCGCAACTTCCGGCGGTGCTGTTACCGGAACTGGAGTTGCGCCCAACGCGATTCGATCGGTGATCGGAGTAACTAAAGCTTATTGCACCCGTGTGGGTGAAGGTCCATTTCCAACCGAGATCAAAGACGAGATCGGCGACACCTTGCGGGCGCGTGGAAACGAATACGGTGCGGTCACTGGTCGGCCTCGTCGCTGCGGCTGGGTTGATCTTCCTTTGCTTCGGTATGCCACCTCGATTAATGGCATCGATTGGATGGTCGTCACCAAACTCGACGTGCTCGACACACTGGATGAGATTCCAGTGTGCGTCAGCTACAAATTCGGCGGCAAGAAGCACGAGAAGCGCATCCCCGCTTCGGCGGGAACCTTCGAGAAGGTCGAGTGCATTTACGAGAAGATAGCTGGCTGGAAAAAGCCGACTGTCGGCATTCGCGAATTCGCGAAGCTTCCGCAAAAGGCGCAGAGCTATATGAAGTACCTGGAGGAGAAGACCGGTGCCCGCATCGGCATGATTTCGACGGGTCCGGATCGGGACCAAACGATCATGATGGACGAGTTTGCTGCCGTGCTTCAGATGCATGAGAAATCGGCGCTGCGGGCGTAAGTTGTTAATCTGTAATCGTGAGCATCCCAGCGCGCGATTACGATCTTGATGAGCTCGAATCCGCTCTCAGCAGATCGCTTTTCTCCGGCAAGCTCCACTTTATTCCCGAAACGGGATCAACCAATACATTGGCGATGCATGCCGGCGCTGCCGGTCTCGAAGAAGGACACGTCTTCTTCACCGACCAGCAGACCGCCGGGCGAGGCCGAGGCGGACATTCGTGGCAGTCGGAGCCGGGCTCAGCGACTCTGATATCAGTGCTTCTGCGTCCCCGCATTGAAACTGCGCAGGCGCTTTGGCTATCGCTGATGGCGGGTGTGGCTGTTCACGATGCGATTCTTGGGAGTTGTGGAATTCAATGTGACCTGCGTTGGCCTAACGATCTACTGATCGGGCGCAAGAAGGTTTGCGGGATTCTCACGGAAATTTCGTCCGAGGGTGAGCAGCTCCGATTTGCCGTGATCGGAATCGGGGTGAACGTCAATCAGCCGTCGTTTCCTCCTGAGATCGCGGAGATTGCCACATCCATTCAGATCGAAACGGGGAAGATCTGGTCGCGTAGCGACTCACTCATTGCATTGCTCCGATGCCTCGAACTCGAATACAAGAAAACCTTAGCTCCCGAAGGTCGAGGGGCCCTGGTTGCGCGAGTTGAATCTGTCTCAAGCTACGCCCGCGGCAAGCGTGTGCATGTTGATGAAGGTGGCGGATACGATGGCGTGACAGATGGTCTTGATGCCCATGGCTTCCTGCGGGTGCGCACACAGACCGGCGCCAGAACCGTGCTTTCTGGCGGCGTACGGGAGTTGAACGGATGAGCGAGAGTGCCGCCCCTCCGGGGCTCAATCCCTGCTCCTCCCACCCAGCACTCACGTGCTGGGCTGGTCATATGTCGCGCCTACGGCGCTTTGGGCTTCGCTTCGCTCGCACGATATCAAGAAATCTCAAACTCGCCCGCACCAAGAACGAGGACATCGATAGTTAGATTGTGGTTACGACAATGAAGCTACTGCGGAATTCACTACTCGGGCTGTCTCTTCTTTGCTGTGTGCTCGCAATCCGTGAGGCCGTGCGTTATGGGCGCGAGTGGCTTACAGTCGATTCCTGCCTCGATTCTGGCGGAAGCTTCGATTATTCGCGGATGGCGTGTGATTATGCCGTAAATCATCCGTTTATTCCCTATGGTTATCGCCATCCTGCGTCGTTCCGGGTCTGCGCGGCAGCCATTCTGTGTGGCGTCTCGGCCGCCCTGATCTCGCACCAGCTTTCTCGCAATGCGCAGCGAAGCAATTAGGGGAGTAGCAGTTAGATCGCTGGTGAACTAAATCAGCTAAACTGCAAACAACTTCTAAAGAGACTGACATGCTTCTCGTCGTTGATGTAGGAAACACGAATACCGTTCTTGGCTTGTACCGACCTGGGCACGAGCAGGCGGGTGCGCCTCCGCGATTCGATCAGATGGTGGCGCATTGGCGTGTGGGAACGATTCGCACCAACACTGCCGATGAATACGGAGTACTTTTTAGAAATTTGTTTGCGATGCAGAAGATCGATGCTGCAGAAGTAAAGGCGGTCGTGGTTTCGTCGGTTGTGCCACCGCTCGATTCCACTCTGCGAGAGGTCAGCGAACGCTACTTTCAAGCCAAGCCATTGTTCATTGAGCCGGGAGTCAAGACCGGCATGCCTGTGCTCGTCGATAATCCTGCAGAAGTTGGCGCGGACCGCATTGTGAACGGCGTTGCTGCCTTCGAGCGCTATGGCGGACCTTGCATTGTGGTCGATTTTGGAACGGCGACTACATTCGACGTGATCTCCGAACGAGGAGAATATCTTGGCGGAGTGATCGCTCCCGGAATAGGAATTTCTGCTGAAGCGCTTTTCGTACGCACCGCGCGTTTGCCCAAAGTGGACATTCGCCGTCCTGCGCGTGTGATTGGGACAAATACGGTGGCGCACATTCAATCTGGGTTGTTCTACGGATACATCGGGCTGACCGATGGAATCATCGAGCATATGATTGATGAATTGGGCGGAAAGAAGCCGAAGATCGTCTCAACCGGAGGACTCGCCACTCTGATTGCATCCGGTTCGCGCTATATCGGATTGGTCGATGAGATGTTGACGCTCGATGGAATGCGCATCATCTACGAGCGCAATACTGGCGCGCGCCAGGTGAAGAAGACGCATGCTGCCGGTGAGAGGCGGAGTTGAACTCTTTACTGCTGGACTCCAGGATCTGCGGAAGGAGAACCGGCAGCGCTTGCTTCTACGAGTGAAGGCGCCGGCATCGGCTCGGTCTGATAGTCTCGATTCGTGATATCAATCACGGCTTTGCCGATGATTCGCGTCTGCGCTTCTGAATGGAGATGCAGCGGCAGCGTGAAGCCATTCACGTGGGCATAATCCTGAATAAATTCGACCTTTTTGATGAAGAATGAGGGCGATTTTACGATCCGGCCTTGAGCTCGGACTAGCTCGCCGGAAGCTGCATCGAGATAGATCTTTCCTTTGAACAGTCCCACGCGCTTCTTGTGCGGCTTTACTTCATAGACATAGACGGGAACATCCTTAATCAGCGATGAACCTTTGTAGCTGAACTTGTAATTCGCCGAGCTGATGGCTGTCTGCGACTGCTCGCGGCGATGCACATGATCCACTTCCGACTGCAGCAGTCGCACAATCACGTTGCTCTTCACAAACGCGTCGCCCGACCAGCGCAGAGGAGAAAACTCGAGCGCCGCCGGAGCAGCATAGTGCTGCTTCAGCTCGAACTCGGCCTTTTGCGTTGAATCAGGCAGTTCGGCGTCTATGAGACTCGTAGCCGTGTAGCCGCCCAGGCCGGTGGTCTGAAGCTGCATCCCGAGCTCGTAAGTGGTCAAAGCGAGATCCGGCGTCAGCCGCGGCATCAAGGGAACAATCGAATACTCAGGCGCGGCGCTTGGTCCGACAAAAGCAGCTTGCGGCGTGGCGGAACTTTGTGCATGGGAAAAGCCGCTGAGCAGAAATGCCAGCGCGAACGGAGCAACCGACGGAATAATACGGCGCAAACCCATTAGAAGACTATTCCAGAGTCTCCCAATGTAGCGGATAAGGAAAGTAACTGAGGTAATACCTGTTATTCGCCGTGGGGGAGCCCTGCAAAGTTGCTGAGGATTAGACGCTGCATGCACCTCGAAGTCGCAAAAATGCAGCCTTCGCAATTTCAACCCGGAGGACTCGAAGGGGATCTGTTGAGGCAAGGCTCGACTATCGCGGTTTGACTTTGGCAATCGGGTTTTTGGGGATTCCTTTTTTATCTCCGTGCCCTCTCTGTTCAAATCTTCCGCGCAATGAGTTTGGTTAAGTGCTTATAATTTGTCATCATGCCCAAAACAGTCCACGCGGCGTGCTCGCACGATTGTCCGGATTCATGCGGAGTTCTAATCACCGTTGATGATCTCGGGCGTGCAACACGATTGCGCGGAGATCCCGCGCATCCGGTGACACGTGGGTTTTTGTGCGCCAAAGTGGCGAAGTATCTCGATCGGGTGTACTCGCCCGATCGGGTGCTCTACCCCATGCGTCGGATCGCGCCGAAGGGGCACGGCGTACGTAACCGTGAGGACGTGTGGCAAATCTTTGAACGAATTTCCTGGGACAAGGCTTACGACGAGATTGCGCGACGGTTCCGCGAAATTAGTTCCCAATTCGGACCTGAGGCGATTCTGCCTTATTCCTATGCCGGCACTACAGCGGTGCTCAGCTACGGATCAATGGACCGCAGGTTCTTCCATCGGCTCGGCGCATCGCAGCTCGATCGCACTATCTGCTCTACAGCAGGCGGCGAAGCATTAGTTTCCGTTCTTGGGCGAAAGATCGGAACTGATACAGAGCTGTTTCGGCGGGCGAAGTACATCATTGCGTGGGGCGCGAATATTCACGGCAACAATGTTCACCTGTGGCCGTTCATCGAGGAGGCGCGGCGTAACGGCGCAAAACTCGTCGTGATCGATCCTTATAAAACGCGGACCGCACAGTGTGCTGACTGGCATCTGCCCATCAATCCTGGAACGGATTCTGCGCTGGCACTTGGGCTGATGCACGTGATCATTGCCGAGAAGCTGTTCGACGAAGATTACGTACAGAAGTACGTTAACGGCTTTGAGGAGCTGACCAAACGTGTTCAGGAGTATGCGCCGCATCGCGTATCGGAATGGACAGGCATTTCGGCGGAGGACATCGTAAAGCTCGCGCGCGAGTATGCGACGACAACTCCGGCGGCTATTCGCGTGAATTACGGTGTCCAGCGATGTGAAAATGGCGGCACGAACATTCGCCTGATCACCATGCTTCCCTGCATCACTGGCGCGTGGAAGCACCCAGGCGGAGGCATCCAGCTTTCATGTAGCGGCGCATTCAAGCTGAACAAGGAAGTTCTGGAGCGCTCGGATTTGATGCTCAGCAGCCCGCTCGGTCGTCCCGCACGAGTGGTAAACATGGCGGAGTTAGGACAGGCGCTCACAAAATTGAGCGATCCACCCGTGAAAGCGGTTTTCGTTTACAACTCGAATCCAGCAGCGATAGCGCCGAACCACAACGACGTGGTGCGCGGATTCATGCGCGAGGATCTGTTTACGGTCGTACACGACCAATTCTTCACCGACTCGACCGACTACGCGGATATCCTTCTGCCCGCAACCACCTTCTTCGAGCAAAAAGACATTCAGCAGGCTTATGGGCATTACTACCTGCAGATTTCGAACCAGGCTATAGCGCCCGTAGGTGAATCGAAGTGCAATGTCGAAATGTTCAGCGAGCTTGCGCAACGAATGGGTTTCACGGAACCATGCTTCCGCGAAACCGTTGATCAGATGATCGATGCGGCGTTGGAGAGTCCTGATCCATGGCTCAAGGGCATCACGCGCGAGCGACTGCAGCGCGAAGGTCACATTCGGCTAAATTTCGGGACTGATGAGTTTGTCCCATTTGCGGAAGGCGGTTTTCCCACTTCCGACGGTAAGGCGCGAATCTGGAACGATGATCTGACGAAGCTCGGCCTCGATCCCGTCGGGAAATTTAAGGCTCCGGTTGAATCGCGGCACTCACAACAGGCGGCAAGGTATCCGCTGGAGCTTCTGGCACGAAAGGCCGATAACTTCCTTAACTCGACCTTTTGCAACCTCGGTTCGCACCAGCCACTCGAGCCCAAAATGAACAAATTGGAAATGAGCCGGGTAGATGCCGAGCTGCGGGGCATCTCGGAAGGCGACGCTGTCCGCATCTTCAATGATCGTGGTGAAATTCGGTTGACTTCGCTGGTCGATGGAGCAGTGCAGCCGGGAGTGGTCGCGACACGCCTCAATTGGACAAAGCTCATGCCGGATGGAATCGGCATCAACGCCCTTACTTCTGAACGGCTTACCGACATGGGTGGCGGGCCTACGTTCTATTCGTGCCTGGTCGAAGTCGAACGCGCGGGAGATTGAAAACTAGGGATTCGGTACTCCGCAAGCGGCATTCGGCGACACCCCGGAGACTCGCGATGTGCTAAGCGGTTATTCCAGAACGGGATAGACTCTCCGTCCAAGGCTGCCGGGCACTCTGTTGGCCGAAAGCGCGACTGGCGAATGCTGATAATGCGCTCCGGCAACCTACCTTTTAGCAACTCTCATCGTAATCACCTGTCTCCAATAGACGCTTGACATGGCAACTAGTCAGGCTACAATCTCCCAAAACCGGACAGAAAATTCCCGGAGTATGAGCGCTACCCAATCCACACCTGCAAAATTTCCTCCTCAGAGAATCAGCATGGAACAAGTCTGCAAGCATCCTCGCGTGCGTGTTGTCGCGCGCGAGGAAGACGCGGAATTTGTAGAGTGCCAGGAATGCGGAGAAGTCTTCGATTCGAGTGAGTTCAAAGATATGGCGATCGAAGAAAAATCCCGCGTCGCCGAACTCTAGCCCCGACTTCCATCTTCGCCACTGATTCCTAAATTGAAACGCAGTCAGGAGAGTTGTGTCTGAACGAGATCCGACGGGAGCACCGCCGGATTCTGTTGCTATCGCGTGCTTGCCAGTTCTGGGGTTTCGATTACTGCTTCCCGCAGGTACCGGGCTGCTTCTTCCGGCGATGTGGGATTGATGTAAAACCCGGTGCCCCATTCGAAGCCGGCCACCTTCGTCAGTTTGGGAATCAGTTCGATGTGCCAGTGGTAGTAGTCGGCCGATTCGCCGGCAATTAGTGGTGCAGTATGCAGCACCATGTTGTATGCGGGACGCTCGAGCACAGCGTCCATTTTGCCAATCACCAGCTTGATCATCTTCGCCAGGCTCTCAAAGTCGGCTGAGCTGGCATTTTCAAATGACGCCTCATGGTTCCTGGGCAGAATGCAGGTTTCAAATGGAAATCGAGGAGCATAGGGGGAGATCGTCACGAATCGCCGGTTTTCAGCTACCAAGCGAGGCTCCTCTCCCGAACTCTCCTGCTGGACCATATCGCAGAAAATACAGCGCTCTTTCAACTCGTAATACTTGCTGGCTCCCTCAAGTTCTTCAATGACCTGGCGGGGGACAATCGGCAGCGCGATCAACTGGCAGTGCGGATGTTCGAGGGTCGCGCCCGCTGCTTCACCATGGTTCTTAAAAATCAGGATGTACTTGAAGCGTCGATCTCGTTTGAGATCGACGATGCGATCGCGGAACGCCCAGAGCACATCTTCGATGCTCTTGTCGGGCATGTCGGCGAATGTCTGCCGGTGATTCGGAGTTTCGATAATGACTTCGTGGGCGCCGATGCCGTTCATGCGGTCGTACATTCCGTCGGCACGGCGATCGAGATTGCCCTCAATTCCCAAAGCGGGATACTTGTTCGGAACCACGCGGACCGACCAGCCCGGCTTGTCGCGCTCGCTTCCGTTGCGGTAAGCGAGGATCTCGGGCGGAGTTTTGCTCTCGTTGCCCGGACAGAATGGGCAGAACCCGCCTTTAAGAACCACGGTATGTCTGGTGAAATCGCTCGGCCGGCGCGCTCGATCGGTGGCGATAATGACCCAGCGTCCGCTGACGGGGTCCTTCCTAAGCTCGGGCAACTGTGGTCCTTTCCCTGCGGGCTACTCTCATTTTATGACATGGTAAAAGCATTCCTGAACAGGGTGATATCGGTAGAACCGCTGGAATCATCATTACTTTCGATATAAACACTAATTACGTCGAAGCGATGAGGCGGCTGTTTGCCCTGCGCGTGAGCGTACTGACGCAGGTACTCGCGGGAGAGCGAAGAGAGCGTCGCCCGCTTCTCTTCGTCGACGGCAGCTTCGGCGGGCAAAAACTTGCGACTCGCGCGAGTCTTGACCTCGATGAAGCAGAGTGTTTCCTTCTCAAACGCAATCAGATCGATATCGCCTGGACGGCGGGGAGAGCGATAGTCGCGGGCAATGATCGTGAAGCCAAGCTTTCGCAGATAGAAGTAGGCTTCATCTTCGCCGCGCGCTCCGAAGGCGAGGTGCGGCGCGATTTCGGGAGCACGCCCGAGGCGCGTGGTTAGACGGTCGAGGGCGCGGATGGTGAAGCGAAGCAGCATTTGCAGGTTGTCATTCCGAACCGCCTGAGTTTGGCGGTGAGGAATCCCTACGGTAGCCCATACTCCTGGAATTTGGATAGGGATTCATCACCGCAGAATCAGCGGTTCGGAGTGACAAGCGACTAGCCCTCCACCTGGCTGATGCATCTCTCGAGTACATCGAGAGCGTAATCGGCCTGCTGCTCACTGATGATCAGCGGAGGCGACAAGCGGATCGAGGTCTCTCCGCAGCCAAGCAGCAGGACGCCATTCTCGAAGGCGAGATCCACAATATGATCGCGTTCTTTCGAAACCGGCGTTTTGCTCTGCTTGTCCTTCACGATTTCGACTGCGAGCATCAGTCCCTTGCCGCGGACATCGCCGACCATCGGATGGTTTGGCACCCAGCTCAGCATGCGCTGCTTCATCTTGTCGCCGAGCTTGGCAGCATTAGAGAGACCCTGGCGTTCGATCACATCCATGCTGGCGAGCGCGGCGGCGATAGCTACCGGATTGCCGCCGAAGGTCGACGCGTGCGAACCCGGAACCCAATCCATCACGTTGGCGCGGGTCATCGTGATACCGAGCGGCATTCCTGACGCAATGCCTTTCGCGATGCAAACGACGTCAGGCTCGACTCCAGCGTGCTCGATCGCCCACCACTTTCCCGTGCGGCCGGCGCCTGATTGGACCTCGTCGGCGACGAGCATTATGCCGTGCTCGTCGCAGATGCGGCGCAGCTCGCGCAAGAACTCTCGAGGAGCGGGAACATAGCCGCCCTCGCCCTGAATAGGCTCAACGAAAATTGCAGCGAGCTCTTCCGGAGGAACCGTCGTCTTGAACAAGCGCTCTTCGATGAACTTCGCGCAGGCCAGCCCGTAGTCGCGCTCGCTGTTACCTTCACCGAAGCGATAGGTGTAGGGGTAAGGAACGTGAGTCACGCCGGGCACGAGCGGAGCGAACCGGCGGCGCTGCTGCGGCTTTGAGGCCGTTAGCGACAGTGATCCCATGGTGCGGCCGTGGAATGCTCCATAAAAAGCGAGCACGCCCTGACGCTTGGTGTGATAGCGCGCCAGCTTCAACGCGCACTCGATGGCTTCGGTTCCAGAGTTCCCGAAGTAAAACTTATGCGGACCTTTCATCGGAGCCACGCGGCTCAGCCGCTCGGCAAGCTGCGTCATCGACTCGTAGTAAAAGTCGGTGCCGGACATGTGGATCAGCTCGCCCGCCTGTCGCTGAATTGCGCCGACAACCTCGGGATGGCAATGTCCAGTGGAAGTCACCGCAATGCCGGCGGAAAAATCGAGAAACTCGTTTCCATCGACGTCCTCGATGATGGCGCCGCGTCCGCGCTTTACCACTAGCGGATAAGAGCGCGTATAGCTGGGCGAGATGAGGCGGTTGTCCTCAGCGATGATGCGCTTGGCATTCGGGCCGGGCAAAGTGCCTGTGATTTTGGGCAGAGCAGATTTAGTCTCTGCCGGACGGGTCATGGTTTCGGTGGCCATGTGGATTCTCCTCGCGAAAGAGAGCACGGAGTCCGTGCGTTGCAGCTCGCGGGCAGTTGCGTGCCCGCATTTCTGGCGAGGTGAGCCGGGTTAGTCGCCGGCGAAGAGATTCGGACGCACCTTAGAAGGAAGCACAGCCAGATATCGACGTGGTCCGGCCAGATACTTCAGCCAGCACGCCGCAGCGCCAAATACGCCAACGCTGATCAGAGCCAAATTGTGAGTTGCGCTCCGCATGCTTCTAAGTCGATTATACCGTTCGCCCACCACAGAAAGGACCGCCCTCGATCGGGTCTTTGGCACTTACCGAGTGTCTCGCAGTGTTGAAACTCAACGAGCAAAACCCGCGCGAGGGCGCGGGTCGGTCCGAGTCCAACCCTCCTACGCCACATTCGCTGAGGCATTTTCCGACTGGTCAGCCACTTCCTCCGGCTGCTCTGGCGCGGTCTGCGGCAAATGGAGTACGTCATTCAGCTTCGTGACCAGAAATGCCAGACTTCCTTTGGGCAGAGTGCAGGTGACGTGCTCAAGCAGGGGATCGTGAATCTCCTTGTAGCCGGTATGCAGGATGATCGGAATTGCTGGATTCTCCTCGCGCAGGAGTCGCGCAACCTCTCCGCCGGACATTCCGGGCAAACCGTAGTCGAGGATCACAGCGTTGAACTTGATCTGCTTAAACAGCTCGAAAGCGGAGGCGCCATCCTTGGCCGACACGACATGGAACCCCCGCCGCTGCAGCATGATCTCCATCGGCTTGAGAACGGCAGGTTCATCATCGACGCACAAAATCACGAAGTGGTTCTCGGCCATTTGGTCCCCTTACTACCTTTGACGCAAGAATATGCGCGCGGGACGTGCGCCACAAGAAACCGAAAGGTCATGTACCCGGTCTGCTGTGCGTCTCCTGTGTAAAGTTTTTTGAAGCTGGGGAAAACCGGGGACGCTCTATTAGGAAGTAGTTCTTTTGCACTAGCCTCCCGCCAGGCCAGGTTCCACTTTACAGGCGAAATCCGGATGGCGCGCAAGCGCTGTCTTTCGTAGCATCTCTGAATCCCCGACACGAAATGGCTACGCTGACCCAAATCCCGTCGGACGTTCGGCAGCCAGACAAGCACCGCCTGCAGGTTGGGACCAGTTTCGGCCTGGTTTACCTCTTTTGGGGATCAACTTACCTCGCGATAGCCATCGGCGTGCGTCACTTCCCCGCGACGGTGCTCGGTGCCCTGCGCTTCCCAATTGCTGGAGTGCTGATGCTCGGGTGGTGTCTGGCCACAGGAAAAAAAGTCTCAATCTCGAAGGGCGATGCCCTGCGGCTGCTGCTCGTAGGAGTGCTTCTGCTGACTGGCGGGAACGTGGTGCTGGCCTGGACCGAGCAGTACATCAACAGCGGTCTGGCGGCGATGATTGTTGCTGTCGTCCCAATCTGGGTCGCGCTTATTGAAATGCTGATCGGCGGAGATCGCCTCAATCGGCTGGGATGGACGGGCTTGCTGCTGGGGATCGGCGGCCTCCTTGCTCTGTTGTGGCCGAACATAACCACCGGGACGGCAATTGGCAAACGCGATCTCGCCGTTTGCCTGGTTCTCGTGCTCGGATCGTTGAGTTGGGCGACAGGGTCGGTTTTGTCCCGCCGTTTCACTTTGGGAATCGGGCCTTTCGCCGCAACCGGATGGGAGATGCTCTTCTCCGGCATCGTGAACGCCCTGCTGGCGTTTTCATTGCGCGACTTCCGCCATGCCGATTGGTCCCTCTCCGGCTGGCTGGCGATTCTGTACCTCGTAGTTTTTGGTTCGCTAGTCGGGTTCACCGCATACATCTGGCTGCTCGAGCATGTGCCGACGCCGAAAGTTGCGACCTATGCATATGTGAATCCGGCTGTGGCAGTTTTTCTCGGATGGCTTTTCCGCGGGGAGCACATCGATCGCTACATGGTGATCGGAATGATTGTCATCATTGGCGCAGTTGTCCTCGTAACCACTTCCAAGCTGCGCTCGAAACCACATGTGACGGAGCAAAACTCCGTTTGCCAGGCCACCGCCGATTAAAGATCTTGAACTCACTGCGTTTACAACCCGTGTTCAAGGTATGCGCCTCACAGCTCTTTCCAGTACTCTGAAGATGCAGCACCCCAGTATTCTGAAAATGCAGCACACAAGCGCGCATGGTTAGCCGTCTGGCTGTTTTCTTCCTGATATTCCTGATTGCTGAATTAGCTCCCGCGCAAAGCGCACCATCGCCCGCGAATTTTCGAACCGATGCCTTTCATGAAGGTGGAAACGAATATGAGGTCTGGTCTGGTTATTCGCCGAGCTCGCTGCAGTGGATCGGTAAGAGCGAAGGTCGGAGGCTGTTCATGGCGGGATTCGGCTGGCGTCGTGTGATTCTCGCAAGCAATTCCGTCGCCTGGAAGTTCACCGTCGACACTGTTCCGATCGCCTTGGTTTCTCAACCTACGATCGTCCTCAATCAAATCGGCACGTTTCAGGGTCAAACCTTTACGTGTGGCGGCCCACTTACCCAGGAAACTGTTCAAGAACCGTCGGCTTCAGATATCAGTCCGTGTTTCCATCCCGGACGACGCGTCACACGCGGTATTGGTCTGGAACCTGTTGGATTCGACTTTAATTTTCGTCGACGCCACCGTTTTCAGCCGGTGGTTGGAATCAATGGCGGATTTCTGAAGTTCACGCGCGATGTGCCGGTAGCAGATTCAAATTCATTCAATTTCACATTCTCCCTGCGCGGTGCCATACAAATCTTCACCAACGAATCGCATTCGATCACAATCGGCTATCGCTTTCACCACATCTCGAACGCCAACACCGGCAACCCGTTCAATCCGGGAATCGATTCGAATTTCATCTACGCTGGATGTAGCTTTCACAAGTGAAGCTGCCTGCGTGCACCGTTCGCCAAACAACCCTGTCAGTAGAAATTTAAACGCCGTGTGATCCTGTCATCCCGAAGCGATTCTCTGCGCGGAGGATCTCCCGCGACCCGTCGGACTGAATTGCCCCTGGCGTGGCTCCTTCAACAGGACCGCCTGGGCTGTTGGCTCAAAAAGCCTGGCGACTGCATATAAGTCGGAAGCACGACTGGAGATCCTTCGCGCAAAAGAAGCACCGGATGACAAACGTTTGGATCTTCGGAACATTCATCGTGAATAATGCAGGTGAAGCAATGCAGCAGTACGAAACAATTTGCGAGCAAGCCGCTGGCTATCCGAGTGTCCGAGGCTTTCTTCATCGCGCCACTAGCGGCAGCGACGGTCTGGTTCTTACCCACGGAGCCGGAGGGAATTGCAATTCACCGTTGCTGGCGGCGATGGCCCAGAATCTATCCCAAAATGGCATCTCTGTGCTTCGCTGCGAGCTTCCTTTTCGCCAACAGCGTCCGTACGGTCCTCCGCTCCGCACCGCGGAAGTCGATCAGCAGGGATTACGGCGAGCGGTGGAAGTATTGCGGACCATCGTGAGTGGTCGCGTTTTTCTCGGCGGCCAGTCGTATGGTGGGAGGATGGCAACAATGCTTGCGGCGCAAGAACATTCCGTTACTGATGGATTGTTATTGCTCTCCTATCCTCTGCATCCGCCGAACAAACCTCAACAGCTACGTACGGGGCACTTTCCTCAAATTCGCACGCGGTGCTTGTTCGTGCATGGAAGTCAAGATCCCTTCGCCACATGCGAAGAAATCCAGTCTGCATTGAAACTGATCCCTGTTCAGACCATGCTTTTGTCGATTGAAGGCACAGGTCACGAGTTGGTGTCGAAAAAGAACTCGGATGTGGGACGTCTGGATGGTGCAACTCTGGCCGAGAGAATCACCTCAAAGGTGTTCGAGATTTGGAATCGTTGAAACCAGAACCCTACGCCGCTAGTTCGAAACGTCGAGGAGGTGCCCTAGGAAACGTCAGCTGTTGGCTAGATCGGTTAGGAATTACTACTGACGTCATGCGGCGGACGCTCTCGACTCTGAGTCGCGGAGCGCACCGCGCGAGCCGTGCAGTCTAAGGAGAACGAACAAGAGCCGCGCTTAGCGCTGGCGTACGCGTAACGCGCGCATCAATCCGTCTTCTTAGCTCATAATTAACGTTGCTCATGAGCTCCAAAAGCCCACATTTCTACCCCGTAATCCTCGCTGGAGGCAGCGGCACGCGATTTTGGCCGCGCAGCCGACGCAAAATGGCAAAGCAAGTCCTGAACCTCGACGGCGACCAATCGATGATCCAGCAAACGGTCGCGCGCCTGCTGCCATTAGCCGACGAAAACAATTTCTGGGTTATCACCAACACGCACATCTTTGAAGTCATCAGCGGCCAGCTCAAGAAGGTTCCGCGCAAGCAAATCGTCTCCGAGCCCGTGGCGCGCAATACAGCTCCCGCGATCGGCCTGGCGGCCTTCTTACTCGATCGCCATGATCCCGAGGCCGTGATCGGCATGTTTCCCGCCGACCACGTCATCAAAGACGAGAAGCTCTTTCGCAAGATCGTCTCGGAAGCTATCGAACTAGCTGAAGCCGGCGACAACATGGTGGTGATGGGCATCAAGCCGAATCGTCCCGAAACGGGATACGGATACATCGAAGCGGGCGAGAAGCTGGGCGATGATCTTTTTCGTGTTCGCCGTTTTACCGAGAAGCCAAATCAGCAGCGCGCAGAAGAATTCCTAACTGCCGGCAATTATTACTGGAACAGCGGCATGTTTGTCTGGTCGGCGAAGACGCTAGTCAATGCTATGCGAGATCATCTTTCCGAGACCGCGCCATATCTGGAAGAGATCGCCGCAGCGTGGGGCACGTCGAAGTTCCAATCGATCTTCGAACATCTGTACGAAAAGTGCGAGAACATCAGCATCGATTACGCGGTGCTGGAACCGCGATCGGCAAAAGGTGAACACTCATCGAACCTCTACTGCCTGCGCGCAGATTTCGGCTGGAACGATCTCGGCTCGTGGGCTGCGCTTTTCGAGCATCAGCTTGCTCAGGGTAAGAACGGCGCCGGAGCAAACGTTATCGATGCTGAAGATCACTACGTCCTAAATGCGGAAGGAAATTACGTCTACGCGCCGAAGAAGTTTGTCGCCGCAGTGGGCGTGAAGAACATCGTGGTAGTGGAGACCGAAGATGCCATCCTCGTCACTACGCGCGAGCATTCGCAGGACGTGGGTAAGGTCGTGAAGCACCTCGCCGACAAGAAGCTCACCAAACTGATTTAGGCAAGCGCCTTGGCGACGCGGTGACGCATAGGATCGCAGCAAGCCTGAATCTGCACCTTGAGCGCAGACAGCGATTCGCCGCTCACCTGCAGGATCGCCGGCTGCAGGTGCTCTGAGCAAACCAGGCCCGCAACCTTCTCCTGCATCTTGCGCTTTACCTGATCGAGAACTAGCAGGTCGAGGCTCCCGGCGCCCAGCTCCCGTCCGTTCACTTTCATCTTGATCTGCATGGGCGTATTGTGCGCCGGACTAAGGTATTGCGGGAACCATGACTTAGGGGATTCCCATTACCTTGGTGTGCGTCCGTGTGTTCGCGGGTACTGAACCGAGGCTGCTGTGGCCGGAAACCACGTAAATTGCGGCTCTCGCGGGACGAATCGCCTCCGGTAAACTGGTGAGGGTTGGATCTCGGTAAACTCAATCCGCAACAAAGAGAAGGCGTCGAGCAGGTCAATGGACCGGTCCTGATACTGGCCGGCGCCGGCTCCGGCAAGACGCGCGTGATCACCCACCGCGTCGCGCATCTTATTGACGATCTTGGAGTTGCTCCCGATTCGATCCTTGCTGTTACCTTCACCAACAAGGCTGCCGCAGAGATGGGCGAGCGCGTGAATCGGCTCATCGGGCATGTCTCGGTCGCTCAGCCGCGGATTTCGACCTTTCATTCCTTTTGCGTCCGCCTGCTGCGGCGGGATATTGAGGCGCTTCGCGTTAACGGTCAGGGCCTGAGCAAGGATTTCGCTATTTATGACGAAGCCGACCAGCAGTCGCTGGTCAAGGCCGCGATTCGCCGCCTGGGAATTGACGACAAGCAGCTCACTCCGCGAAACGTTCTGGGCCGAATCTCCTGGGCGAAGAACCACATGCTCAATCCGCAGGAGGTCTACCTCAAATCCACCGATCCCAACACGGAACGCATTGCGCACGTATACGAGATTTACCGAAAAGAACTGCTCAAAGCCAATGCGCTGGATTTCGACGATCTATTGCTCGAAGCCGTACGCCTGCTGAAGAGTTCGGGCGAGGTGCGGCATCGTTACAACCAGCGCTATCAATACCTGCTGATCGATGAGTATCAAGACACGAACCGTCCGCAATACGAGCTGATGAAGCTGTTGGCGGGCGAGCATCACAACGTTTGCGTTGTCGGCGATGAAGACCAGTCAATCTACTCGTGGCGTGGCGCCGATATCCGCAACATCCTTGAGTTCGAGCAGGATTTTCCCGAGGTGAAAATCATCCGCCTCGAGCAGAACTATCGCTCGACGCAGAACATCCTCGAGGGCGCATCGGCGGTTGTCGCCAATAACAAGCAGCGCAAAGGCAAGCGCCTCTGGACCGAGCGCCAGGGCGGCACGCCGATCTATTACTACGAAGCTCCAGACGGCGAGAACGAAGCCTTGTTCGCTGCCGACTACATTTCCCGCTATCTGCGAGAGCCAGATGAAGGCGAGGAGCCCCGTAAGGCGGCAATCCTCTATCGCACAAACTCCCAGTCGCGGCTGTTCGAAGAAGCCCTGCGCCGCTATGGCCTGAAGTACAACGTCGTCGGAGGCTTCTCGTTTTATGAGCGAGCCGAGATCAAAGACATGATCTCTTACCTCAAGCTCATCCAGAATCCTGACGACTCAATTGCGTTCCTGCGCGTGGTGAATACTCCAGCCCGCGGAATCGGCAAGAGCACGCTCGAAGTACTCGAACGGCTATCGCTCGAAACCGGCGTGAGTATGTGGATCGCGATGGAGCAGGCGATCGAGCAGAAGCTAGTGCCTGCGCGCGCGGTAACTGCCTTGAGTGAGTTCAAGCAGATCATCGATGATGCTCGCGCCATGTTGGGAGGAACCTTCGTCGAGAAGCTCGCGGTTGATACGAGCACTCAGCAATCAGCAGTCAGCAATCAGCAGGAGCCTGAGCTTGAGGCAAGCAATGACGTGTCGCTGGCAGCGCAAGATCAAGCTGAAAGCGAGACCAGCTTTGATTTTGGCGTAAACGAGCAGCACGAGTTGTTCGCAGAAAGCGACGAGGCAGCATTTTTCAACGCCCTAGAGAACCGCGAAGAAGCTGATGAGCTACTCGTTCGCACCGAACGCGAGTCTCAGTCAACCGAAAACGACACAGGTGAGACACCCAGAGTCGAGGGCTTTCGTGCTCCCGGAGGAGCGGCCACGTTGCCTGAAGTGATCAAATTTCTCATCGATCGCACCGGGTACGTGAAGGTGCTCGAAGAAGAAGCTTCGCCGGAATCATTTTCCCGGATTGAGAACCTGCAGGAATTGGTGAACGCGGCACGCGACTCTGCCGATCGCGCGGAGACTCTCGGCGAGTTTCTCGACCACGCTGCGCTGGTCAGCGATACCGATCAGTACGAAGAGGGCTCGCGGGTTACGCTCATGACGCTGCACTCGGCCAAAGGGCTCGAATTCCCGCTCGTCTTCTTGGCCGGAATGGAAGAAGGCCTCTTCCCCAGTTCGCGAACGTTCCTCAATTCCGAACAGATCGAAGAAGAACGCCGTCTTTGCTATGTCGGCATGACGCGTGCGATGAATACGCTCGTCCTTAGTCGCGCGCG
The DNA here is from genome assembly GCA_035764005.1 of Terriglobales bacterium. Lineage (NCBI taxonomy): Bacteria > Pseudomonadati > Acidobacteriota > Terriglobia > Terriglobales > Terriglobales bacterium. Next base: position 133,897 of record DASTZZ010000031.1, on the reverse strand, counting down.
CTTTCGCCGCCGCTACGGAAACGATCTGCCGGATGTAAGCGTCCCATCACGATTTCTCGAAGAGATTCCACCGCAGTTGATGGAAGAGATCGGCGGAAGCTCCGGCAGCAGTCGTCGCAGCGCTTCCGCGGCGGAGTACGGAGAGAGCCGCCATTACAGCTACGAGGATGAAGATCAGAGTGCTGGTGCCCGAGAGCGCTTCGGGCGCTCGCTGTCGCCGGAGAAGAATTACTCAACCAAGCGCACGACCTCTGGCTCTCCTTATCAATCGATCGACAACATCGCCGAGTTTTTCGCTTCGCGGGGCAGGAAGTTCTCGCGTCCGAAGATCGACCTTCCCGAAGCTAGTGGCAAGCGCGGATTCCGCCCCGGACAGCGCGTGCGTCATCCGAAGTATGGCGAAGGCACCGTCTATAAGCGCGAGGGCGACGGAGACGACGCGAAGATTACGGTACAATTTCCGCAAGCCGGACTGAAGAAGCTGGTAGAAAAGTTCGCGCAGCTTGAACGAGTGTGAGCAAACAATCGCTCAGAAATCTATTGCGCTGGGGCGGTCTCGCGATCGCCATCATCGGTTTCATTCTGGGACGCACCGCGCACACACTGCGCGTGTACAAGGTTGCTCAGACACTGATGTGGATCGGCCTGGCGATGATCGTCGGCGGCATTATCGTGAGGATGTTCATCTCAGAGCCGAGGCGCTGACGTCAACGTGGAGTCGGGCGCCCTTTCAATTTCGATTTCGTGATTTCGCGATTTGCAAATCACGAAATCGCAAAACCACGAAATTCCACAGGAAACCTCAACAACTTCGAACTCACTCAAAACTGGAGCTCAATGGCAAATACAAAGTCGCTCAGCAAAGAAGATCGTAAAAAGGCAAAACGGGCAGCCCGCAAGAAAGCTGCGCCGAAGGCGAAGCGCACCACACCTCGCGGTTCCCAGAAGCGCAAGGTGAAGAAGATGGCGCGCGGCACTGCTAAACGGTAGAGAACTTTGTAGGCGATAAGTTTTAGGCTGGCTGTTTAAGCCTATTGCTTATCGCCTATTGCTTATCGCCTATTGCTTATTGCCTATTGCTTATTGCCCTGCCCGCGGCGCACTCAGCGCCACAGATAGAAGAAGCTGGGATTATTCGTCTGCAGCATCCGCGCCTGAGCGGGAAGCAGTTGCGTTACGTCGCCAAAAAGAATATCCAGCAGCGTGCGCTTCTTCTCCTCTGGATGGACCAGCGAGGGTTCTCCGCGAATGCCCACCGCTTTTGCCGTGTCGTCTACGGCGTCCTGGAATCCCCCAAGTTTGTCGATGAGCTTGAGGCCAATTGCTTGCTCACCCGTCCACACGCGCCCGCTGGCGAGAGGCTTGATGTAATCCACCTTCAACTTGCGGCCATCGGCGACGTCGTGGATGAATTGTCCGTACATCTCGTTGACCAGGCTTTGCAGATAGTCGCGTTCCGCGGGAGTCATCTCGCGGGCGGGATCGCCCGCCGCCTTTAGCTCTCCTGCGGTGAAAAGCACTTCCTTCAGCTTCGCCCAGCGCAGCAGGTCGCCATAGTTTACCCACTCGGCGATTACGCCGATGCTGCCGACGATACTCGCGCGATTCGCATAAATCTTGTTCGCGCCGGAGGCGATGTAGTACGCGCCGCTGGCTCCGACCGTCTGAATCGAAGCGACGATCATTTTTTTCTTTTGATCGCGGACACGCTTCACGGCTTCATACATTTCCTGCGAAGCCGCGGCCCCGCCGCCTGGTGAATCGATGCGCAGAATGATTGCCTTAATCGAGGAATCATCTCCATAGCGCTTGAGTTGTTCCACAAACGGCTTGGCCTGGAGTATCACGCCTTCAACGTCGACCACGGCGATTTTCTCGCCGCCGCCAACATCGAAGCTCCCGTTGCCGCGAACGCTGAAGTACAGCAGGGAGAAGATCACGAGTGCGAAGAGGAAGAACGCTCCTCCTCCGATCAGAATCCAGAGGAGTGTCCGCGGACGTTCACCAGCCATGTTGAAAAGTTTAGCACCCGAAACTGGAGCGCCTGGTCACGCTCGGCATCAGCACACTGTCGATATCAGGCCAGAACATCCAATGCTGATTGAGATTCTGCGCGTTGAGCCGCGCATAGAATTGTCGAGCGGATGGATTTCCGGGATCGACGCAGACTCTCCTGGCATCTTGCCCGGCGAACCATCGAGCCAGGATTCGCACCATTTCGGAACCGATCCCTTGCCTCCTCCGCTCTCGAATCACGTCGATCCACTCCAGCTCTCCTTCGCAATCAAAACGGCGAGTCAGGTGTCCAGCGATGAATCCGATGATCTCGCTGTCGTGTGACGCGATGAAGAGGATGCGCGGCGCTAACGCCTTTTGTGGATGCAGTCGGCCTTCCATGTATCCGGTGATGCGCTCCGTCCAGTGCTTCTCCGATCCCCACTCGGCGGCGCGAATGCGAGCGAGTGCGGGAACATCGGCAACAACAGCTTCTCGATAGGTTACGCTGGACATTTTCCCCGGCCGCTCTCTTAAGAGTGCGCAAGTTGACACATAACGACAGTAATGTCCAGGTTGGGACGAAATTCCCTTATGATTCATTTTGCAGACATCGCGCGGGCACCCGCCTTGGTTTAGTGCTCAGGGTCCTATGAAGAAGCTGCGGATTCTCGTTTCGCTGGTTAGCAATGAAAACGAGTATCAGCGTGAGCAGTCGCGAGTAGCCAACGACGCAGCCCTGCGTCTCGGAGTTGATGTCCAGGTAATCTACGCCGAAGGCGATGCGATCAATCAGGGCCAGCAGATTCTTGAGGCCCTCCAGGCACCGCCAACGGTTCGGCCAGACGCGGTAGTTTGCCATCCTGCAGGCACCGGCCTCACGCAAGTGGCGCAGGCAGCCATCGCGGCGGGAGTCGGCTGGGCGGTCGTGAACCGCGAAGTCGACTACCTCAGCGCGCTGCGCTCCTCAAGCAAGTTGCCGAGCTTCTGCATCACCGCCGACCAGCGCGAGATTGGACGCATTCAGTCGCGGCAAATGGCTGCCTTCCTGCCACAAGGCGGACTCGTACTGTATATCCAGGGCCCATCAGGAAATTTCTCCGTCGAAGAGCGCACCCACGGAATGCAAACCACGAAACCGCCGAATGTGCAGGTCCGCATGATTCGCGGACGGTTCACGGAAGATAGCGGCTACCAGGCGGTGAAGCAGTGGCTCACTCTTTCCACATCGCGCCAAACTCCTCTCGATTTGGTCTGCTCCCAGAATGACGCGATGGCCCTCGGGGCGCGCAGAGCGCTCGAAGAAGAGAAGGCTCTCCCGGAAAATCTCATGTTCGCAGGATGCGATGCCGCCGGCGAGATCGGCCAGGATCGCGTCCGCAAAGGGATTCTGGCAGCTTCTATCGTCCTGCCGCCCTCTGCGGGGCTAGCAGTCGAGACCTTCGTCAGTGCCTTCCAAAGTGGCATGCAGCCTCCTGAACAGACCGTGCTGAAGCCCACATCGTTCCCGCCAGTTGACCAACTCACAGCCAAACGAGCGGCTGGTATGAACGCTCGACCCTGAACTCAAAGGCTTGTTTTTCCCCTAGAATCTAGGCATGGCATTTCCCATCACGCGCTTGCGGCGGCTCCGCCGCAATGAAGCGCTGCGCAGCATGGTGCGCGAGACGCGGCTCACTCCCGAAGCGTTCGTTTATCCGTTGTTTGTCTGCCCGGGAGAAGGCGTGCGCAAGCCGATCGGCTCGATGCCTGGCGTTTTCAATTTCTCCATTGATCGCCTGATCGAGGAAGCTCGCGATGCCCATTCAGTCGGGATTCCCGCCGTGATCCTTTTTGGTTTGCCTGAGCGCAAGGATGAGCAAGCAAGCGGAGCCTGGGAAGATGACGGCATCGTGCAGCGCGCTACGCGCGCAGTCAAGCGTGCGATTCCAGAGCTGCTCGTAATTGGCGACGTTTGCCTATGCGAATACATGTCGCATGGCCATTGTGGGATCGTGAAGAAGACCACTGCCTCGGGAGTCGCTGAGTCGAGTCGCAGTGGAGCAGCAGCGGTACCATCGCGAGTGGAAGAGTACGAGATCGTCAATGACCAGACGCTCGAAATCCTCGCCCGCACAGCGGTTTCGCAGGCAAAAGCCGGAGTGGACATCATCGCCCCGTCCGACATGATGGATGGCCGCATCTCAGCCATTCGCGCAGCCCTCGACAAAGCCGGCTTCCAGAACACTCCCATCCTGTCTTATGCCGCAAAGTTCGCCTCTGGATTCTACGGACCGTTTCGGGAAGCCGCCGATTCGGCGCCGCAGTTCGGCGACCGGCGCTCATACCAAATGGACGGCGCCAATCTGCGCGAAGCGCTCCAGGAAATTGAATCGGACATTGGGGAAGGCGCGGACATGATCATGGTTAAGCCGGCGATGCCGTATCTCGACGTGATCTCGGCCGCGCGCGAGCGCTTTAATCTTCCGATCGCCGCGTACCAGGTCTCAGGCGAGTACGCAATGATCCAGGCCGCAGCACAAAACGGCTGGCTCGATCGCGAACGAGTAATGATGGAATCGTTGATATCTATTCGACGCGCGGGCGCAGGAACTATCCTGACGTACTTCGCGAAAGAGGCAGCCAAGCTGATCGGGTGATCTGAAAGCAAAAACAACGGCAAAACCCGACGCGGATGCCGCGGATGGGACGCGGATAACGCTGAAGGAATTGATCTCCCGGGTTGCTGAATTCTTTCACAATAGCTTTTAGATCCACTTGATTTCTGAATTCGTCGCAATCCGCGTCCCATGCGCGTCGGGTTTTGGTTTTACTTCACCCGATGACCCGATCGCCCGATCACCCGATTCTCAGGTTGCCTTCCATCCCGAGAAGCTCCCTCAGCAAACTATTTACTCCTTTAGCAACACGATTCAGAGTCTCCCCATCTTATCGGGCGAGGACTTTAAAGGGAGGGGCCAACTATGCTCTGGACAATTTTTGCCATCCTGCTGATTCTCTGGCTTTTGGGATTCAGCTTCCATGTGGCAGGAGGTTTGATCCATCTGCTTCTGGTCGCGGCCGTGATCGTGTTGATCGTCAACCTGATCACCGGACGGCGAACAGTCGTCTAAAGATCGGATCGGAAAACGAGAGCCGCCACTATGGCGGCTCTTTTACTTTCGGGCGGACCGTCGGTGCCTAAGCGCTGGCAGCCTCAGAACCAAGAGGCAGGAAATACTGTGTTCCGCGGATGGGCTCGGAGAGCCGCCGCAACAGCTCCTGCAGGTCCTGATGGCGCTCGACGAAATCGATGTCGTTCGTATTCACGACCAGCAGGTCTGAGGCGGTGTAATGAAAAAAGAAGTGCTCGTAGGCTTTAACGATCTCTTCGATGTAGTCGTCGCTGACGGCCATTTCTGAAGGTGCATTCTTTCGGCGCAAGCGACGCTTCAGCACCTCCGGACTAGCCTGCAGGTAAATCACGAGATCGGGTGTCGGTAACTGTTCGCGGAAGTAGTTGTAGTAGCGGTTGTAAACCGCGAGTTCGGTGTCGTTCAGGTTGATGCAGGCAAAGAGCTTGTCTTTTTCAAAGATGTAATCGCATACCACTGCCTTGCGCGAGTGCGGCTCCAGAGCGCGCAACTGCTCGAAGCGGGCAATCAGAAACGCAAACTGGGCCTGAAAACCTGCACCTGGCTCTCCATCGTAAAAAGCCGAGAGAAACGGATTATTTTCCGGCTCCGTGATGCGTTGTGCGTGCAGGCGGTCGGCGATGATGCCGGATAACGTGCTCTTGCCTACGCGAATGGGACCTTCCAGGGCAATGTAGCGAGGGGGGTCGAAGAGCTTGGCCATAAACCGGGTCTGCTCGGAGCATAGCTTGGAGAGCGCAGCCAGACAATCCTAAAATTTCGACCGGAGAACGGCGAACACTGAGGTCACGAAGGGAAAAAGCGAGAGGTCACAACAGACGCTCCGTGACCTTCCGGCTGTTGACTTCGTGACCTTCGTGTTCGCTCTTCTCTAGAATGTCTGAGTGATCGGAAAGATCGTATCGGCGACGCTGGCTTCAGCCGGCTATCTCGCATATCACGCGTATTCTTCGAGCTCGCAGTTATTTGGGGCAGCCCTATCGCATTGTCCAGATCCTCGTGACCTGGCACTGACTTATGATGACGGACCCAACGACATCCACACCGAACGGCTCCTCGAGATCCTCGCGCGGCACGAAGTCAAAGCAGCTTTCTTTCTCATCGGAAGATTTGTGAAAGCGCGTCCGCACATTGCGCGTTTGATTGTCAGCGCCGGACATCTTGTTGCAAATCACACGGTCAGTCATCCCAATTTGCTGTTGCAGTCACGCAGGAATGTTGTGCGCGAGCTCTCCGGCTGCTCGCAGATGATTGCCGACGCGACTGGAGTGATACCGAAATTCTTTCGTCCGCCTTTTGGAGCCCGACGTCCGGCAGTGCTCACGGCTGCGCGCGAGCTCGGGCTTGAACCCGTGATGTGGGACGTAACCTGCTTCGATTGGCGCCGCACAACGACCGACACGGTCGAACACCATGCGCGCAAGCGAATCGATCGAGATCGAACTCACGGACACATCATTCTTTTCCACGATGGCGGTCACACCGGCCTGGGTGCAGACCGCTCCCACAGCGTCGAAGCCACCGAGCGACTCATTCACCGATACAAGAGCACGCATCGATTCTGCCGCGTCGATGAGATTCAGCCGCGTGCGGCGGAGGCGCGAACTGCGCTATCATCCGCGTAGGCAAACATCATGGCTAAAGCAAAGATCGATGCCTTCGAAGTCGGCTGTCCGTGCTGCGGAGCTCTGCTCAAGATTGATCCCGAAACGCGTGCAGTCATTGCGCACACGCCACCGGCGCGTCCAAAGACGTTCAATGACTTCGAAGAAGCTGCCCGCGCAATGCGCGAACAGGAAGGACGCAAGGAATCGCTATTTCGTCAGGCGGTCGATGCCGAGCGAAACAAAGCCGACCTGCTGGAGCGCAAATTCCAGGAAGCCGTGAAGCGGGCCAAAGATACTCCCGATACGGGAAAGCCGTTGCGCGATTTCGATCTGGACTAGAGCAGTTTCACCATCACTATACTTGGCTTAAGTGTCGACGTTCTTGGAAGCCCCCGCACGGCTGTGCGGTGTGCGCCCCCGACTCAGGTCGGGAGTTTCCGCCATGCCGCTCCACTGCCTTTCGACTCCTCCGACCTCTTGCGCTGAATTCGTGAACTCCTACTGAATTGAGGTGCCCTGCAGGGGAATATCGAAGTAAAACAGCTCCTGTCCCTGGCTATTCCGCAATCCGGTGAACAGAATATGCGAGCCGATGAGTGGTTGCTGAACGCCGCTCACGTCGAAGAAAAGAAATCCCGACTGCGTATTGTGCGGCTCCACGGCTTTCGCTTTGAAGATCAGGTAATCGACCTCCTCGTCTGTGTTCTTGGGAAGGCGCTTTGGCTTGGAGCGAGGAATGGGCACGGGGAGCGGAATGCGGGAAGTCGCCGAATCGTGAGGCTCGGCTGAATTCGCGATTGCGCGCTCTACATCTTCCTTTGTCAGAGGCTCGCCTTTGGCTTTGCGCGCCGTGGTGAACTGAATTTGGGCGTCGGCCAGCGAAATGGGTTGATCCGTATCATTGCTGATGATCAGGCGGACGGGCAAAATGCGGTTCTCATAGAACTTCACATGAAACACCGAATCCTTCTCTGGACCATAAGGATCGATGGCTATGGTTACGCCTTCGTCCTTGTGAGTTTCATGTTGGGAAAACTTGGCGGCGTGGCCGGCAGGCGGAATGTCGGGAGGCTTGTAGTCGAATGCATTGGCCGCGATAAAGCAAAACAGCAGCAGCGCTGACGCCCAGAATCTTTGACGCGGCCCAATACTCATCGTCTACACCGATGCAAAGAAGCCTTTCATGCGCTGCAGCGCCTTTTTCAAGATTGCGCCGCTGGTCGCATAGGAGAGACGGATGTGCTCGCGCGTGCCAAAAGCTTCGCCCGGAACCGTCAGGACGTGGCCTTCCTGTAACAAACGATTCGCAACATCGATGCTCGATTTCAGTCCGCCGCGCCCAAGGTACGCCGAGACGTTGGGATAAACGTAGAAAGCTCCCTCAGGTCGGGCGCAGGTCACTCCGGGAATTTGTTTTAGGTCGGCGAGAACCTGATCGCGCAAGCGGACGTAGTCCGCGCGGAATTCCTTGATGCAGTCCTGCGGACCTTCGAGCGCGGCAATCGCCGCCTTCTGCACAATCGAAACTGGGCTCGAGGTCGATTGACTCTGCAGCTTGTTGACCTGATCGATCACCGCCTTCGGACCCAGTGCGTAGCCGGAGCGCCATCCGGTCATTGCGTAAGTCTTCGAGAGTGAGCCGATGATGACGAGATGCTCGCGCGCTTCAGCGATTGAGCCGGCGGAGTAAACATCGCCGGTGAAATTCAAATAAACGTAGCACTCGTCAGACATCACGTAGATGCCGCGCCGATGCGCCATGAGCACAACATCACGGAAGTCGTCGCGATGCATCACTGCGCCAGACGGATTGCAGGGCGTGTTCAGGATGATAGCTTTCGTACGCGAGGTAATCGCGCGCTCAACCATGTCCGCCGTGATGCGAAAGTCCTGCTCTTCGTCGGCGTGAACATAGACGCACTTGCCGCCGGCATACTCGACGATGTCTTTGAACGAGACCCAATATGGGACTGGGATAATGACCTCATCGCCGTGATCGACCAGCACCTGGATGGCATTGAACAACGCCTGCTTGCCGCCGGTAGAGGCGCAGGCTTCTTCTGCCTTGTAGTCAGAACTGAAATCGGCGGCGTGGCGCTTCACAATGGCTTTCCGCAGCTCAGGAATGCCACCTACGGCGGTGTACTTGGTGAAATTCTGCTGAATCGCCACGATGCCTGCGTCCTTGATGTGCTGTGGCGTGTTGAAGTGCGGCTCACCCATACCGAGATCGCTCACATCGATGCCCTTGGCGCGCAGCTTGGCGCCTTCCGCGGTCATGGCCATGGTGGCTGAAACTTCAATGCGGTTAAGCCGCGCGGAAAATGGACTGCTGACTGCCGTGCTGGTTGCCATCGCTTTTCTCCTGAGTTATCGCTTTGCAGCCGAAGCCGCCGGGCCAAACTTCTTTTGCAGACGCTCCTCGACGTTCGGCGGAACGAGCCCTCGAACCGATCCACCGAGCCGGAAAACTTCCTTCACCAGCCGCGAACTGAGATAAGAGTACGCCTCGGCGGGCATCATGAAGATCGTCTCCACAGAAGCATTGAGCTTGCGGTTCATCAATGCCATCTGGAGTTCATATTCATAGTCGCTGATAGCCCGGATTCCGCGCAATACGGCATTTGCCTTTTGCTTAACAACGTAATCCACAAGGAGGCCGGAAAAGGTATCCACACGCACGTTCGGCCATCGGGACGTCGCCTCCGTGAGCATCTCGCGGCGTTCAGCCACGTCGAACAGGGGCTCTTTCTCGGAATTCTTGAGGATCGCGACTACCAGTTCATGAAAGATCTTGCTGCCGCGCTCGATCAGGTCGAGATGGCCGTTGGTGAGCGGGTCGAATGATCCCGGATAAATTGCTTTGATCTGCTTCATGAAGACGGGAGCGCTATATCCGATTGTAACTGCAGTTTTTACCACGAGCCATGGAGTGCACGGAGAGAGCCGGGGTTGAACACGAAGGACACGGAGGAAACGAAGGTTGTCCTTTGAGGCCCCCACGTCTATGGGAATACCAGAGCTTGATCGGCCGGTTCCAATCAACCTTTGTGTCCTTGCGGCCTTCGTGTTCACCCCCGGGTTTCGGCCGCCCTACTCATGCCCGCGTACGCTGGATGGAGAAATTGCGTCCCACACGCAAATGCCATTCCCACGGACAAGTGTGCAAACAGTTGCACCGTCGATTTTTTCGTGACTGGCAGCGCTAAATTCTGGTCATAGCAAAATCAGCGACTTACAGCGATAAAAGTTTGGTTCGGCAATTGCAATATAGGAGATCTGAGAGGTCGTGAAGGCATTTGGGGGAGTGCTCAACGGTCTCGATGGAAATCTTGGGCCCGAAGAAGTGGGGACCATAGAGATGAACGCCAGGGTGAACCAGCTCTGGCGTTTTCCATTTTAGGGCTATCCCTTAGTGATGTGTAGATGGATGGAGGCCCTTATTGTACCTTTCTGAGCTCTGCCAGGATTTCGTCGGCCGTCCTTATGTCCGGTACTGAGCTGCTCACCTTGCGATAAACCTCGCGACCGTTGCTGTCAAGGACGAGGGTTGCACGCAACGCTATGTCCTCGCCACTGTGCCCTTTGGGGTGAAGCAATCCGTACTCGCGAATTACTTTGGCTTCAGGATCGCTGAGCACGATCACGTTTCCATGCGCTACTTCGTCCCAAACCTTGCGTGCGTGGTCCATATCATCGACGCTGATGGCCACCACGCGGGCGTTTTGCGCGTCAAAATCTGATTTCCTCTGCGCGAACTCGCGCAGTTGCTTCATGCAGAATGGTCACCAGTAGCCTCGGTAAAAAAAGAGAACTGCTTTGTGTCCACGGAGAGACGAAAGAGTGAAATCCTGTCCGTGCGCATCTTTCAGAGCGAAGTCCGGAGCTGCCTGATTGCTCGCACTCACAATCTGCGCCTTGGGATAGTGATATAGCGCAAACGCTACCAGACCGGCCAGAATGAGGACGACAATCCCGATTCCAAGCAGAATTTTCTTGAGCATTGTTGTTCCTGGATTCTGTGCCACCTCGCGCCAAATGTCCAGCGCAGTATCGCAATCGTCCCAACTTACGAAGCTGCGTATAATTTTTTGTTGGCGAAGAGAGGAACAATGAGCGCAGACAACGGACAGGCAACAACACAACTGACGAATGGCTACGAAGTTCCAAAGCCGCGGTCCGAGTGGCTGCGCCGTCGGCGTGAGGAAGCTGCAAAGAGGGGTGATCTGAACTTTTCCCAAATGCACTATGCGCGGCGCGGGATCGTCACGGAGGAGATGGAATACGTCGCTCTGAAAGAGAAGCTCTCTCCCGAAGTGATACGCAGCGAGGTGGCTGCCGGACGAATGATCATTCCCGCGAACATCAATCATGCCGAGCTCGAGCCGATGGCCATTGGCGTGGCTTCGTGCTGCAAAATCAATGCGAACATCGGCAACTCCGCCGTGACCTCAAATGTCGACGAAGAGCTTAAGAAGTTGCACACCGCGGTACATTTCGGCGCCGACACAGTGATGGACCTGAGCACGGGCGGCGACATTCCCGAGATTCGGGAGGCTATCCTCCGCCATTCTCCCGTTCCTATCGGTACGGTTCCGATTTACGAGGCGATCAGCCGGGTCAAACGTATTGAAGACCTTACGCCGGAGATTTACCTCGAAGTCGTCGAGGAGCAGGCCGCGCAGGGCGTCGACTACATGACGGTTCACGCCGGCGTGCTGATTCAGTATCTGCCGTTGGTTTCGAAACGGATTACGGGGATCGTGAGCCGCGGTGGCGCGATCCTGGCCCAGTGGATGGCGCACCATCACAAGCAAAACTTCCTGTATGAGCGATTCGATGACATCACGAAGATCATGGCGAAGTACGACGTTTCATATTCGCTGGGCGATGGATTGCGCCCAGGCTGCATCGCCGATGCGAGCGACGCGGCACAGTTCGCAGAGCTTGCTACCCTAGGCGAGCTTACGAAAAAAACGTGGGAGCACGATGTGCAGGTGATGATCGAAGGGCCGGGCCACGTGCCGATGGACAAGATCAAAGAGCAGGTCGATAAGGAAGTCGAGCTTTGCTACGGCGCTCCGTTCTATACGCTCGGTCCGCTGGTCACCGACATTGCTCCCGGCTACGACCACATCACCAGCGCCATCGGAGCGGCCATGATCGGATGGCATGGCGCGTCGATGCTTTGCTATGTCACGCCCAAGGAGCACCTCGGACTGCCGAATGAAAAAGACGTGAAGGATGGAATCATTGCCTACAAAATCGCCGCTCACGCCGCCGACGTGGCTCGGCATCGTCCGGGAGCCCGCGATCGTGACGACGCCATCAGCTACGCGCGCTACACCTTTGACTGGAACAAGCAGTTTGAGCTCTCGCTCGATCCCGAAACGGCACGCTCGATGCACGATGAAACGCTGCCCGACGACTACTACAAAGAGGCAGGATTCTGCTCGATGTGCGGTCCGAAGTTCTGCTCAATGAATTACTCCAGCAAAGTGGACGAATTTAACAAACGTGTTCACGGCCTCGAAAAGCGAGATCTGAGCGGGTTGATGCAGGAGAATCTGGTGAAGCTGGGCAGGTCGGCGAGATAGCCTCAGCTCCTTGTCATTCCGAACGCCTGGTTTGGCACAGGAATCCCTGTGCAACTGCAGAAATGGCAGCACCAACGGGATTCGGGGATCGCAGGGATTCCTCACTCCTGCTCACGCGAAAACCCGCGTGGGCATGCGTTCGGAATGACAATCAGATTCGCTAGACTGCCGTCGCCGCTTCCACAGCCAGCGGCAATTCCAAAATGAAACGCGCCCCCACCGGCTGATTTTCTTCCACGCGAATCGATCCGCCATGCTCCTGCATAATCCGGCTTACGATGTGCAGTCCCAATCCGGTACCGCGCTTCTTCGTGGAGAAATAGGGAAGGAAGAGGCGTTCCTTGACTTCGGTGGTGATTCCGTGGCCGGTATCGGCGACGACGATCTCGACTGCCTCACGCGTCTCTACGACGTTCGTCGAGATGTAAATCTCTTTCACCAGCGAATCCTGCAGAGCCTCAGCAGCATTGTCTACAAGATTGGCAATCGCTCGGCGCATCGCATCCGGATCGGCGAGAACGGGCGGCAAATTCGAGGCAAGCTGCGTCTGAATTCTGATGCCATCGAGGCGGCCATGGAAGAGCTGTAGTGCGCTTTCAATAATCACATTGATCTCGTTCGGCCGGGGCTGCGCCGTGGGGAAACGCGCCAAAGTTGAAAATTCATCCACCAGGCGACGCACTGTCTCGACAGCGTTAGAGATCGTTTCCGCACAACCGTGCATCACATTCAGCGAAGTGCTGTCGGGTGCTGCCCCGCGATCGAGGTGGCGGCGGATGCGTTCGGCCGAGAGCGCAATTGGCGTGAGCGGATTCTTGATCTCGTGCGCCACGCGACGCGCAACTTCCCTCCATGCAGCCTGCTTCTGCGCGCGCAACAACTCCGTAAAATCTTCGAAGACCAGCACATATCCGAGCCGCTGGCGCTCGATGCGCAGCGACGCGACTGTGATTGCGACGTTCAGCTTGTCGTTGCCGGATTGCAGTTCAAACTGGCTGGTGGTGTTTCCCATGCGATCTGCCTTGCGCATGAGATGGATGAGCTGCGTGGAGATTTCGGTGCCGAAGATGTCGCGAAGAGAGGCGCCTTCGAAACTCTCCGAACTCTCCGGAGGGTTATCGCCGGGTTCGTTCTCGCGAAAGCGCAGCAAGCGAATGAATGCCGGATTCGCCTGGCGAATCTTTCCTGCCGCATCCAGGGAGAGAACGCCTGTTGGAATATTTTCGAGAATGATTTCCGTTTGTCGCCGGCGCTTCTCGATGTCCGAATTTGCCTGCGCAAGGTCACGGGTCGATTGCTCGATTTTTTCGCGACTCTCTTCCAGATCGCCTGCCATACGATTGAACGACGCAACCAGCTCGCCTAATTCGTCAGCGGCAGCAACGGCAACACGGTGAGAGAAGTGTCCTTGGGACAGCTCTTCCGTGGCTGCGGCCAATGCGGCTACCGGCCTGGTGACGAGTTTCGAAATGAACAACGACAGCCAGGTCGCAGCGAAGAGCACCAGCGCAGTGATCAAGAGCAAAAAAAGAATGTAGGTGCGGCGGAGCGCCTTGCGATTCGATCCCAGCGCCTGGTAATTACGTTGGCTTTCTGCAATCTGATCCATGGTCGCAGCAAAGGTCGTCGGCAACGGAATCGCCGTGACCACAGCTCCGGCGCTGCCGACCGTACTCGACGCGACTACGTAATCCGCATTTCCCCATTGCAGGCGATGAGTTGTCTGCAGGGCCTGAAGTAGTGGCTCGCGGAGTTCATTCCACTGCGACGGAACATTTACGGAAGCCGCCGGAGCATGGTCGCGCAGAAGAATGGAAAATCCTCCCTGCAACGCAGGTTCTTCCTCGCGAAGACCTGTCGTTGCGCTAGAAAAATCCCCAGACTCAAACGCACTCTGAATTCCGCGGTTACCAGCCAGCGTCTGCGCTTCGGCCTGCGCATTTGCCTGTGCGTACTGGACGAGCAGTCCCGCGACCTGCTCGGAACTCTCACTGAGGTTCTGTACAGGCGAGGAGAACCAACGGTCGATTGATCGATTGGTGAGCAGATAGGTGAACAGAAACATGAAGAGCGCCGGAGTGAACGACATCAGCAGCGCTCCGAACACCATCTTGGTACGGAACTTTGAACCGAGGACTCCGCCTCGCCTTTCCGCTAGGAGCTTCAGCAGGTTGCGCAGCAAGACGAAAGTAAGCGCAACAAAAAGCAGGAAGACGAGTGCCGACAGAGCCGTGAGCACTAGAGTCTGTTGCACGCTGCCGGGATGGAGGAAGGTGAGATTAAAACTCTGCTGTGAGATCAGAACGAGAAACAACACGAAGATCGCGATCCCCAGGCCGATGATGAGGCTCTTGCGACGCGAGCGGTTCTGATCGTTGCCAGGCACAGGTGTTTGAGCAAATTATAGGACTGGCGGTGAAACTGCTACCGCGCCCGAAATCCAGCTACTCTGGATTCCAACCCCCGCCAGCTGCTTTGCGTCTTACGAAGCAGAGATGCACCTGCGCGGCGCCATCGCAGTGATCGTGAATTTCCTGCTTATAGGTGCGCTTACGACCTATGGCTTTCGCCTCTTCGCGGACTATCACGCGCGCGGACGCTGGGCCAAGAACGTGACGAACCTCCTTGCTGGAGTAGGCCTGATGTTGCTGGCTGCAGCGCTGCTGCTGACGCCAACCAACGCCGCCATTTTGCAGCAGATCGCGCATACCAAAATCGCCCGCATCCTGCTTTGGGCCAGCAACACGCTGCTTCTGGCCGCAATTGCGGCCTTCGGGGTGATCACCTACAGCCGCCCGCTGCGGCTCTGGCATGAACGCAAAATCGAGAGAGACCTACGGCGTGAACTTCCCAAAATTCCCTAACGCTCCGCCCAGGAAAGGCTCTCCCGACGATCGCGGCAAAGTAGTGAGATTCCCGGCGACTGAAGGCGAAGCTCGCCCAAAGAAGCATTGGAATATTTGGCGGCTGGGGCCGGGAGTCGTCACCGGATCGGCGAACCTCGATCCCTCCGCGGTTGTGACGGCAACGATAGCGGGAGCAGCGTTCGCCCATTCGCTGTTCTGGGTCGTTTTCCT
Organism: Terriglobales bacterium; assembly: GCA_035764005.1. Taxonomy (NCBI): domain Bacteria; kingdom Pseudomonadati; phylum Acidobacteriota; class Terriglobia; order Terriglobales; species Terriglobales bacterium. The sequence continues at coordinate 118,487 of DASTZZ010000031.1, read as the reverse complement.
GATCGTTCCGTTCCTGCTCGCGATCTTTTCGGTGACCAGCCGTATCGGAGTGCAGACGGGACAGGGATTGCTCGATCTCGTCCGCGACCACTACGGTCGCAAATACGCGATTAGTGGCGCCGTACTGACCATTGTTACGAATTTGGCCGTTGTGATCGCCGACATCATGGCTGTGTCGGACGCCTTCTCGATCCTGACCGGCCTCTCGCGCATGTTTTTTATCGCGGCAACTGCCTTCTTTGTCTGGTACATCCTGGTCTTCCAGGATTATCAAAAAATCACGCGCGCGCTGGTAATCCTGTCTCTACCGCTTTACCTGTATGTAGCCGCGGCGGTGCTGACGCATTCCAGCATTGGAACTCTTTTTCATAACGTCTTCTTGCCGCGAATGCAGGCCACCTCCGAGTACGCAGAAAACATCGTTGCCCTCTTCGGCTCGTTTCTTACGCCTTACATCATCATCTGGCAGACAAGTTCGCGCAGCGATCCTGAGCATGAGCATCACGCGGCCGACTCGGTACTCTCGACGGCGGTCACCTTTGTGCTTGCATGCTCGATTATGATCGCCGCCAGCGCTGTGCTGCATTTCAACAATGCTCCAGAGATGACGACTCGTCAGGCAGCCGAGGCGCTGCGGCCTGCGGTCGGCGATTGGGGACCGATTGTCTTCGCGATCGGCATTATCGGTTCAGGAATGGTGGCGTTGCCGGTGCTGACGGCCTCAATGTGCTTTGATCTGGCGCAGGCTGTCGGCTGGAAGTCGGGACTGAGCGAGAAGCCTTGGGAGGCCAAGCGGTTTTACGTTCTCATCTCTGCTGCAGTATTCGTGGCGGCTGGCGCCAACTACCTGCGAATTAATCCGGTGAAAGCTTTGTATTGGTCAATGGTCTTGGCCGGAACCATGCTTATCCCCACTCTCATCTTTATTTTGCTGATTTCCAACGACCGGCGCATCATGCATACCGTCAATACTCGCTGGCAGAATTTCTGGCTCGGCGCGGCTACGGGCGGCACGGCGGCAGCTGGATTGATCTATCTGTGGTTTAAGCTTTTTTAAACTCGGACACATACCGGGCCGCGAGCAGGCCGTGAGGCAGCCGCACGTTTTTTGTGCGTGCGCTTCTTTCACGCGCGTGCTTCCTGGTTAATCTGATGACGTTCAACCTATCCAGCCGCTGCCGCTAGGCGATGGTATTCGACATCCGCCTGAGGGGACATCAAAACCCAGAGTGTGTAGACACCCAGCGCAGTGCCGAATGGAACACTGAGCAGAGCGATGAAGGCCATCACTAAGGCCAGAGGACGAGCCCAGGTCTGCCGTTCAAGCAGTCCGATACCGGCGATCAGACTGGCGCCCGCTTTGATCGCGATGAAGCACGCGATTCCCGTCAGGAGTGGCTGAAGAAAGGCTGGATGACCTTCGTTATACCGCCCGAAGATTGTCTTGGCAACGATCAAGAGCACAGCAGCGCCGATGGCGTGCAGCACCGCATCAGCAATCCACAAGCTACCAACCAGTCGGAAGTGCTGCTCCACGCGGCTCAGCATATGCCTTCCCAAAATGGCATTCCCGCATTTGCCGCAGACACTCTGATTGGGCGAAAGAGAACTGCCGCACAAATTGCAATACATATCAACCTCACATGGGGAGGACTAACTTACTACAGGATTGGTTCAGCTGGGAGGGAATACGCGAATGAGGGGATAGAAGTTCCAAGAACGAATATGCAGGCAATCAGCAATAAGGGTGATAAGCGGATAACTCCATTACATCTTATCCACCGCGTTGCTGCTTGTTGGCTATTGCCTACTGCCTATTGCTTTCTAACGTTTCCACTACTCGATCAAAATCTTCCAGGGACGCGTACTCAATCACGATCTTCCCCTTACCCCTGTTGTCACGAATTGTGACACGAACTCCCAGCGCGCGCTGAAGCCCTTCTTCCGCAGCCCGCACGTTCGGATCGACGACGCGCTTCGGTTTTGCTTCTGACTGCTGCGCGTCTCCTGGGGCGAGGAGCCGATGCACCATTTCTTCCGTCTGGCGAACAGAAAGCGCAAGCTGACGCACCTTGTGCGCGGCTGAGATAATCGCTTCGGGGCTATCGAGGGCGAGCAAGGCCTTCGCGTGTCCGGCGGTGAGTTCGCCTTTTTCGATTGACTGCTGCACCGTTTCGGGAAGACGCAGGAGGCGAAGCAGGTTCGCAATCGACGCGCGCTCGCGTCCGGTACGCTGGGACATCTGCTCCTGGGTGAGATTAAACTCGCGCGCCAAGCGTTCGAAGGCTCGCGCTTCTTCCATTGGGTTCAGGCCTTCACGCTGCAGGTTCTCGACGATGGTCATCTCCATCGCCTGCTCGTTCGACACCTGCTTGATCACAGCGGGAATAAACTCGCGGCCCAGCTTCTGCGACGCACGCCACCGCCGCTCGCCGGCAATGAGCTGGAAGCGTCCGCTCACCGGACGCACGACGATCGGCTGTACGATCCCGTTCGATTGGATCGAAGCTGCCAGATCGTTCAGAGCCTCGTCATCGAAGTTGCTTCGAGTTTGATATGGGTTCGGATCAATTTCGCTGATCGGAAGGTCGCGAACTGCATTGGGTGGAAGCGCAGCCGAGATTGTTGTTTCAGCAGGACCTGCGGACGGAAGCAGAGATTCAAGTCCACGTCCGAGGGCTTTGCGCGGTCCGGATTGGGTGGTGACAGTTGTCGTCATGTGTGGTGGTTCCTAGAAAATTTTCTTAACCCGTTATCATCTCCATCGACGAATAGAGAGGCTCTGGAGAGCCGAGCGGTGATCGCCAGCGCGAGCCGTCCGAAATGCAACGAGAGCGCAGTCGCTAAAACATGCAACTGCCCCACCGGCTACCGCAGCCGGTTCTGTTGTTCCACGTGGAACATTTAGTCCATTCACGCAGGTCGCGGGCCGAAAGCCGACGGCCGTCTTCACGCCGTCAGCTCTGCGGCGGCTGGCGCATTCGCGGCCATGAGTTTTCCCATCAACTCTTTCGCCAACCTGATATAGCTCTCGGCACCTTTCGAGCGCACGTCATACAGGAGCGCGGGCTTGCCGTAGCTTGGGGCTTCCGCCAGCCGAACATTGCGCGGGATTGTGGTCGCGCAGAGCTTCTCCCCGAAAAACTGGCGCAGATTGCCAGCGACCTGCTGCGCTAAATTCGTACGTTCGTCCCACATGGTCAAAACCACGCCTTCGAGCTCCAGGCCGGGATTGAAGCTTTGCCGGATGCGTTCCATGGTATCGAGCAGTTCGCTGATACCCTCGAGGGCGAAGTACTCGGCTTGCATCGGAATCAACACGGAATCGGCCGCAACCAAGGCGTTCAATGTAAGCAGATCGAGGGCTGGCGGACAGTCGAGGACCATAAAGTCAAACGCGTCTCGAACTTGCTCGAGAGCATTTCGAAGGCGAAACTCCCGTCGCTCCGCATTCACAAGCTCGATGTTGGCTCCGATAAGGTGTTTGTGCGCCGGAAGCACGCTCAAACCTTCTAGTTCGGTTGGTACAACAGCTTCTCGGGCTCCTGAGTCCCCCATGAGCACGTGATAGGCGCTGATACGATTTGGGTCGCGCTGCAGTCCGAGCCCGCTGGTCGAGTTCGATTGCGGATCGCAATCGACAAGCAGTACCCTCACCTCGGCTGCGGCCAGCGAGGCAGCCAAGTTGATGGCCGTAGTGGTCTTACCGACTCCGCCTTTCTGATTTGCGATCGCGATGATTCTCGCCACGTTAGTCCTCAACTCTGAAGCTAACTGCTCGTCTTTTCGAAGGACAACGCCTGATTTTGGTGCACTCGCGTGGATAAGTAGGTTGTTCCACGTGGAACAATTCCGCTAAGCCGCCGATTATCAGCGGGCAGTGCGGGACACGATAGCGTGGAAATCCATGTGGATAAAAGGGTTCGTTCGGGGAGGCACTTTTGAGGGATGGGATGTTCCACGTGGAACATTATCGGAAATTGATCGGTCGAATCGGCGACCAAACTATGTTTACCACCTTGATTCCCCGCTCGCGATGATCGGACAGAACCGCCGGGGTAGGCCGTGGGTAGCTGCCAAATAGCAACCGAATGGTGGATGCCGGAGAGCGCAAAACAGAACCGCCGGCGGAGCCGGTCGGGGCGGAGATGGCCGAGCGGCCAGCTCCGAGAGTGACCGCGCGCACGCAGTCACGAGTAGCGCAGCCGCAAAACAAGCAGCTGCCCCACCGGCTACCGGCGCCGGTTCGGTCCGTGGTCTGCCAAGCCGCCCTCTCTGCAGCCCGGGACCTGAGCAGCCCAGTGGCTCTCTGTCCTCATTCCCAACTCGGGAAATTAAGGGACTGTGGTTGATTTGCTGCCCATGAACAGCACGCGTTCGCGCGATTCGGGAATGCTCACAGGTTCCTTCCACTCAAAGTGCAGCAACTTTGTTGTCGCGATCTGCGCTTGCGCGGCTCCGATCAGAAGGGCGAGCTCGCCATGAGCTTCGAGCAGCGATGCAGCAATAGGCAGAACAGACTCGAACTTCTCTACTGCTCGCAGTGTCACAATTTGTGACCTGTTCGACACGTCTTCCGCGCGTCCTGCATAAATACTGGCGTTGCCGATCTGCGCGTTGCGGATCACTTCGCGCAGGAATGCGACTTTCTTTTGCTTGGACTCGATGAGCGTGACCTTGATCTCCGGCCGCAAAACTGCAATCGGTAAACCTGGAAATCCGGCGCCAGAGCCCAAGTCCGCCAATCGCGTATGAGGTTTTGGATCGAGCTGAGCGCCCGCGAACAGTGATTCGCCGAAGTGTCGGCGCACGATCTCCTGCGGATCGCGTATGGCGGTGAGGCTGATCTTGGCATTCCATTTCAGCAGCAATTCCAAATGCGCTTGCAGTTGTTGGAACTGCTCGGGCGAAAGCGGCTCTTGTATGAATGGTGCGAGGAGAGGCCCGAGCGCGATCATCACTCAGATGGTACAAGGAGCGACGTTGGATGCGTGGATCACTCCGGGCACCAACATTGGTGACAGCCCACGCATTTATGCGTGGGCGAGGCTTCAGCCTCGTCCATACACCTACGAAGAGATTTTCGGCTTTAGCCGCGGAGTTTTGTAGTTTCACACGATCACGGAAACTTCCAAAACGGGCCGCGGCTAAAGCCGCAATTCGAATGCGCACGTCTAAACGAGGCTAAAGCCTCGCCTACGGATAAATCCGTAGCCTGTTACCGGACGCGTTGCGCGGGAGCGAATGGGTACCCTTGAGACAAGATCGACCCATCCGCTACCGCGGACGGTAACTGACCTCCACCTCAACGCGACTGCACAATACAGCAACGATCAAGATGCTCTAGAACCCAAGCTTTTGCAGAAATATGCGGAAACACCCGGTCGGGGCGGCCGCCGGTCCTTTCGCTGTTTTATAAGCTACAGGCGCATTTCCTGACGCGCACGCTCGGCGATGGCACCCATCTCGGCGAGCGGCGCTACATGAATGTTGCTGCGCCTCAAACTCGCAATGGCGAATTGCACGGCGTCGTCTTGGCGATCGAGCGACTCATCGACGATGGCAGTCAGATCGGCCTTCGCCCTCTCGACGCGAGCGATGCCTTCCGTCAACGCGGGATAGCTGAAAGCGAGGACCTTGGCGCTGTTTGGATCGCTACGCAGCGAGACTCCTTGGAACAAACGAATCACGCCGTTCGGTTGGTAGCAACAGTCGATGCGCAGTGAGTCGCCGGGATGCGTGTATTTCGAGGCGCGAATATTCTTCGTGAGCGACTCCCATACGCCTGCCGCTTCGAAGGCTTCGCGCATTTGCGAAACGATGCGCTGGCGAGCCCCGAGTCGTGATTCCCGTTTTGGTACAGGGTGCTCGAGATAGGTTCTTGCCAGCCGCTCCAGGTCCTGCTCCGGAGAATCCGATAACAGTGCGTGCGAGTTGGACAATTGCAGTCCTGTAGAAAGTGTTTCCTGCAGACGATGCATCGTCTGCTTGCGCAACTCCGGTGTGCGTACCTGATCGCGGAGATCTCTTTCAAGGGTTTCGAGAACATCGATATCCGCCTGCGGATCGAGGCAGCGCACGCGGCTCCAGTCGCGCGTGAACTGCACGCCGGCGTAGTCGTCCTCGCGTCCGAGGAGCAGGACGCCGATGTTGACGAACTCGTCCTTGAACGGGTCAGGAACGTAGCGCATCAGCAGGAAGTCGCAAGGCTTGGGCATCTTCGATACCACCAGAGAAAAGCCCGGGCGGTGGCGCCCGGCTCCACGTCGGATATTAGCTTACGCCCACTGTGCGGCGCCGAATGCTTTTTGTATGCAGGCATAGCGCGCCGCGCCCAAGAGGCCAGCATCGTCGTTCAGCACAATTCTTATCGGCATGTCTTGAAGCAAAGAACGCATGCGACCTTTATCGAAGAAGGCGTCCAGGAATTCCGGGCTCTTCATAAGCGGAATATTCTTGGCAGCGATGCTTCCGCCGATATAAATGCCTCCCAGCGACATGAATTTCAGCGCGCAGTTTCCTGCCTCGGCACCATAAACACTTACAAAAATTGACATCGTCTGCTCGCAAATCGGAGCCTTCTTTTCCAGCGCCAATTGCGAGATCAGTGCCGGCGGATCTTTGGTAGCCGCCATTTGTTCTCGCAGCCAGGGAGGCTCTTCGGCTCGCTTTGTGTGGCGCAGGAAGTCATAGACATTGTTGATACCGCCGCCGGAGAGTACGCGCTCATAGCTGACGGTTTTGTATCGGCTAAGCAGATACTTCAGCAGTTCGATCTGTAGTTCGTTACGCGGTGCAAAGTCGGAGTGCCCTCCTTCGCAGGCAAACGGATGCTGGCGGAATCCGTCCCATAACAGGCCAGCCTCACCCAGTCCGGTGCTGGCGGAGATCACGGCAGTGTTTCCTTCCGCGTCCTCGGATCCCGGATGGAGAGTGATGAAGTCCTTCGATTCGAGCGAATCGAGTCCGTAGGCGTAGGCTTCTAGATCATTGATCAACCCAACGTTTCTGAGATTCAGCTGGCGCATCAGCTCGCGCGAATCGATGGTCCAGGGCAGATTCGATATCTTGCTCTTGCCTCCACGTACCGGGCCAGCTACGGCAAAGCAGGCGCTTTGTGCAGGAATGCCTTCGCTGCGAATAAATTCGCCGGCGATCTGTGCGAGACCGCTGTATTCTTGGCTCTCATAGATTTTTTCGACAACCAGCGGAAACTTGTTGCCTTCGGCCTGAAAGGCGGCGACACGGCTGTGCGTGGCTCCAATGTCCCCGGCGAGAATCATCATGGTATGTCCCTCCATTTGCGGCCGTCGCGCGCGAGCAGGTCGTCGGATTCCTTCGGTCCCCAGGTGCCCGCGGCATAGTTGGGAAATTTGCGAGAGGGCACGGCGCGCCAGACGTCGAGCACGGGATCGACGACGCTCCACCCGGCTTCGACCATGTCGGCGCGCTGGAAGAGCGTGGGATCGCCGATCATGCAGTCGTAAAGCAGGACTTCGTATCCCGTTTTGGGTTCGGTTTTGAAGTACTTGGCGTATTCGCAGCTCATGTCGACCGATCCGACGCGAACCGTCGAGCCAGGGATCTTCGCGCCGAAGCTGAGCATCATTCCCTCTTCCGGCTGAATCTGGATCACGAGTTGATTGGTGCGCAACTGATGCCCGGCGGTGTGCTGGAAGATCTGCAGCGGCGTGCGTTTGAACTGGATGGTGATCTCCGTATGCCGGCGCGCGAGGCGCTTGCCTGTGCGCACGTAAAACGGAACGCCGGCCCAGCGCCAGTTGTCGATTTCGAGCTTCATGGCAACGAAGGTTTCTGTGCGCGACTCGGGAGCTACGCCTGGTTCCTTGCGATAGCCGGGCACGGTCGCGCCGTCGATCTGTCCTTCTCCATATTGTCCGCGAACCGAGTCGTGCAGGACGTCATCTGGATTGAAAGCCTTCATTGCATGCAGCACCTTTGCCTGCTCGTCGCGCACAGCTTCGGATCTGAACGATGCCGGCGGCTCCATCGCCGTGAGGCTGATGAGCTGCATGATGTGGTTCGGGACCATGTCGCGCATCGTGCCGACGTTGTCGAAGTATCCGCCGCGCCGCTCGACGCCCACCGTTTCGGCATTCGTGATCTGCACGTGATCGATGTAACGATCATTCCACAGTGGCTCGAAGATGCTGTTACTGAAGCGAAAGACGAGCAGGTTCTGAACTGTCTCTTTGCCAAGGTAATGATCAATGCGATAAATCTGATCTTCTGCGAGAACAGACTGAATCCGCGCGTTCAGAGTTTTGGCGGATTCGAGGTCGTGACCAAATGGTTTCTCGATGATCACCCGACGCCAGTGTCCGGTCTCTTCACACGCGAGGGCGTGTCGACCTAATTGCTCCACGATCTGCGCGAAAAACTTCGGCGCAGTCGCAAGGTAAAATAAGTAGTTGCCTTCCGTTCCATATTGGGAATCGATCTGACGCAGCCTTTCGGTCAGGCAGGCGTACGTGGCTTCATCGCCGAAATCACCGCGTTCGTAATACAGCCGCTCGCAAAACCACCGCCAGGCATCGCTATCATGGTTCTCCTGCTCCACGAATTGCGTGACTTCCTTACGAAACGAATCGCCGCTTAGATCGTCCACCGATACGCCGACCACGGCAAAGTTGTCCTGCAGCAGCTTGTCTTTAGCGAGATTGAAGAGTGCAGGAACGAGCTTCCGTCTGGTGAGATCGCCGGCAGCTCCGAAGACGACCATCACGCATGGACCAGCGGGCTTGTCGGTCGGATTGAACTCCTCTTCGAGGTTAACTGCTGCCGCGCTTGCCATGTGACCTCGTTACAACAGGGGGAGAGCATTGTAGGATGCGGCACCTACGTCTGACTACTGCCGAACAGCTACGGTAGAATTGTCCCGACTGCAGTCGTCCCACACTTTGCAGACGAGTTCAGGCATTGGACTGGCACAGCCGTCGCATCTCAGAGATCCTCGAGCGCGCTCTTCTCGAAGACCGCGCCACGCGCGACGCTACGACTCAAGCCTGCATCGATCCGCGCATGCGCGCTACCGCGACCATTCACGCTAAGCAGGCATGCATCCTGTCTGGCCTTGGAGCCGTGAATCGCATTCTCGAGATCTACAGCAATCTCGACAAGTCTGTCATTGGGCATCATGAGGTCATCAGCCATCCTGAAGTGTTCGACGGCGTTCGTCTCCACGATCGCCAGGCAGTTGCGGTAATTCGCCACAATGCACGCGTGATTCTTTCCTGCGAGCGCGTGATCCTGAATCTGCTGCAGCGCATGAGCGGCATCGCGACCATCACGCGGCGGTACGTGGACGTAATCGGAGGGACGAAGGCGCGTATTCTCGATACCCGCAAGACCGTTCCGGGAATGCGTCTGCTCGATAAATATGCCGTACGCTGCGGCGGCGGACATAATCATCGCCTCGATCTCTCCGACGGTGTGCTGATCAAGAACAATCACATTTCCCTTGGCGGCGGGATCGCGCAGGTCCTGAAAAAGGCCCATGAAGCGCGCGTGGGAACTCAGCCGATTGAAATCGAAGTCCGGACAATGGAAGATCTCGAAGAGGCGTTGGCGAATGGTGCTGAAGCTGTCCTGCTCGACAACATGGATCCCGCTGCGGTCCGCAAAGCTGTGGAGCGGGTGGCGAATCACACGCGCCGTATTCCGCTGGAAGCTTCAGGTGGAATGAATCTGGAGAACGTTCGTAGTTATGCTGAGACGGGAGTCGATTACATCTCCGTCGGCGCGCTCACGCATTCCCCGCAAGCCGTGGACCTGAGCATGAAGATCACCCCTGCCCTCTTTTAAGGAAACCGGCGGCGGTTCTGTATTCCCAAAATGAAAAAGGCCTTCGTTAGGCACGAAGGCCGCAAATCAGTTTGCCTAAAGCAGCAGTTATTTCTTCTTCGCTGCTTTCTTCTTTGTGGCCTTCTTTTTCATTGGCATCGTTAAGTTCCTCCTTGTGGAACGTTCTCCCTTAGGTTTGGAGAGCTGCAAGAGCTACTCCGCTTATTGCGCTTACTGCACTACTACCCCAAGATATTGGGCCCTGTTTCGTTCAGTGTCAAGAATTTTGTGAGTTCCTGCGCCTCTATAATCGGCGCTTCTCCCCGATGGCCGATCCAGTTGAACTCGAAATTTTCCGCGAACTCTTCCATTCCATAGCGGAAGAGATGGGCGCATCTCTGCGTCGTAGCGCGTTTTCGCCGAACATCCGCGAGCGTCGCGACTACTCTTGCGCAGTTTTCGACGGTGACGCACAAGTGATTGCCATGGGTGATCACATGCCCGTGCATCTCGGCTCGATGCCAATGTCAGTGCAGGCCGCAATTGCTCGATTGCAGCTTGGGCCAGGTGATGTCGCAATGCTCAACGATCCGTTCGCTGGCGGCACGCATCTGCCAGACATCACGCTGGTTGCTCCCGTCTTTATTCAACAGAGGAAGGCGGGCAGAGGCCGCAAGAGGAAGAGCAACAAGCAGCAACCTGATTTCTATGTAGCTTCGCGCGCTCATCATGCCGATGTCGGCGGTGCGGCAGCGGGATCGATGGGACTCTCGCGCGACATATACCAGGAAGGTTTGCGCATTCCTCCTGTGCTCCTTGTGCGTGCAGGGATCACCCAAGGCGACATGCTCAACATGGTGCTTGCGAACGTGCGTACGCCGGCGGAGCGCGAGGGCGATCTCGGCGCGCAGATTGCTTCCTGCAACACTGGCGCGCATCGGCTCGCGGAATTATGCCAACGCTACGGTATCGTGCGCGTTCAACGCGCAGCAGATGAACTGCAGGAATATGCCGAGCACATGATGCGTGCTCTCCTCGCCAGTCTTCCCAACGGGGAGTACGACGCTGAAGATTTCCTCGACAGCGATGGCATCTCACACCGGCCGGTTCGAGTGGCAGTGAAAATGCGTGTCGATGCGAAGAAGCGCGGCACAGAGCCGATGGTGACGATCGACTTCAGCGGCTCCGGTCCGCAGGTCGAGGGCAGCGTAAACGCGGTCGAGGCAATTACTTACTCTGCCTGCTTCTATGTATTTCGTTGCCTGCTCGCAGAGGATGTTCCGGCTGCAGCAGGCATTATGCGCCCGGTTCGGGTAATTGCTCCGCCAGGAACCGTTGTGAACGCCCGCCCACCCGCGGCAGTCGCAGGCGGCAATGTCGAGATGTCGCAGCGCATCGTGGACACGCTCTTGCGCGCGCTGGCCAAAGCAGCTCCTGATCGCATTCCCGCCGCCTCGTCAGGCACGATGAACAATCTCACGATTGGCGGGCTCTTCGCGAAAGACCACGTGCGTGCCGGCGAGCCATTTGCCTATTACGAGACGATCGCGGGCGGAATGGGCGCACGTCCAACGCAAAATGGCATCTCGGGCGTCCACACCCACATGACAAATTCGCTGAACACTCCGGCCGAGGCTTTGGAGTACGCGTATCCGTTTCGCGTGACTCGCTACTCGCTGCGCTCCAACAGCGGTGGAGTAGGAAAGCACGTCGGGGGTGACGGTATTGTGCGCGAGCTGGAGCTGCTGTGCGATGCCGACGTAACGTTATTGGCGGATCGCCGAAAGCGTGGCCCCTATGGGCTGGAAGGCGGCAGCGATGGCGCTCCGGGTCGCAATGTCGTAATCCGGGGGGACGGCTCTGAACATCCGATTCCCGAAAAGGGAACTGTTCGGCTGAAACGCGGCGAGCGCGTCAGGATTGAATCCCCAGGCGGCGGAGGTTGGGGTAGAGCTTCTTAAGAGTGCTGCGGCCATTCCTGACGCTTTGCGTTCATCTATAATTCGCGGTTCGCCCTTGCGGCCTCTGCCCGTGAGTTCGGCGAAGATTCCGTAGCCTTCATTTGTTGCGCTGGCGTCGCGCAGGATCATCGTTCATGGCCATGAGAGTAAGAAAGGCAGTCTTCCCGGCAGCGGGACTCGGCACTCGTTTCCTTCCCGCCACGAAGGCTCAGCCCAAGGAAATGCTGCCGATTGTCGACAAGCCCATCATTCAATACGGCGTGGAAGAGGCGCTCGCCGCCGGGTGCGATCAAATCATTATCGTTACTGGCCGAGGCAAGAGCGCGATTGAAGATCACTTCGACGTGAGCTACGAGCTCGAGAAGATGCTCGAGGAGCGCAAGAAGACTGAGCTGCTCACGATAGTGCGGCAGATCTCAGACATGATCCACGTCGCCTACGTTCGTCAGAAAGAGGCGATGGGCCTCGGACACGCCGTGCTGATGGCGCGTGAGCTGGTCGGCAATGAACCATTTGCAGTCCTGCTTGCGGACGACGTCATCGACGCGAACCCGCCGTGCCTGAAGCAGATGATCGATCAGTTCGATAACACGCAGTCGAGCATCATCGCCACACAGGAAGTGGATGGACCAGGGATTTCAGCCTATGGCGTTCTGGACGCGACTGCGGTCGCAGGGAATGATCGCCTGTATCAAGTCCGCAACATGGTGGAAAAGCCGCGGCTTGACGAAGCGCCATCGAATCTTGCAATTATCGGTCGCTACATTCTGACGCCTCGAATTTTCGAGGTGCTCGATCGCACTCCTTTGGGCACAGGTGGAGAACTACAGCTTACCGACGGAATGCGCCTACTGCTGAAAGAAGAAAAGATCTACGGCTATCGCTACGAAGGCAAGCGCCACGACGCAGGAGACAAACTCGGCTTCCTCAAAGCCACAGTCGAGTTCGCGCTCAAGCGTCAGGAACTAGGGCCGCAGTTCCGCGAATATCTAAAAAAGCTGCAGCTTTGAGGTGCAATCTTAAAACGTCACCACAGACGACACAGAGAGCACAGAGGAACTACACATCACGAGGTGGCAACTTGCTCTCATCAGTCCTCCGCGCGCCTCTGTGTCCTCTCTGGTTCTAAACTCAGTGGAAAGCAGAAAAGGCGGCTCGTGAGCCGCCTTTGCTATCTCGGAGATTCGAATCTCTACACGTTGCCTTCGGTGCCCGTAGCCTGCTGCGACTGCGCACGTCCCATGACGTTTTCAGCCTGGCTGCGAATGGTGCTGATACCCGAGCGTACGCGTTCTTTGCCCTGGTCGATCATTTCGCGCGCACTGTCAGAAAGATCGCTGGCGCGATCCACAAGATTGTTACGAGTCTCTTCGCCGCTCATCGGGGCGAACAGCACTCCCAAGCCAACTCCAATTCCGAGTCCAATCAGAAAACCTTTCATGCAAAAGTCCTCCAGCTAAATTTTACGGGGTTCCAGTCCTAACCACCGGCCGCCTCCTTAGAGATGCCGCTTTCCTCAGAGAGTTTGCCGCACAGAAGTGGTGCAACTTCGCTGCCGATGAAAATTTCGAGCACCCGCGGAACGCGATGAATTCAACTTTGCTTCGGACTGGTTCCATCCCGGCCGAAGGAAGGAACTGCTGCGGACGTGCTCTTTGTTGTTGCAAGCGAAGCACTTTACCAGATGGCGCACTTTGGCGCATGCCACCGTTCGTGGGTCAACTGCAATACTGCACGTCCGAAGTCGGGGCCTAAATGCTTGAATCGAATGGCCAAACGACTGCATTCAGAGCTGCTGGCCTGACTTCGTCCAACTACCCACTCCGCCATTCCGCGCCATTACGAATGCAAGTACCTGAATTTCACTACAATTGTTGCTGTTCCATGCGTCACTCGGTTTTATCTCTATAACCCCCAGAGGAGAAGAACACAGTGAAGAAGCTACTAACGATGGTATTTGCACTCGCGTTGATGGGTTCGATGAGCTTTGCGCAGTCGAGCAGCGGTGATCAATCCAGCAGCAGCCAGACCGCGACTTCTGGACAGAACAGCACATCGGGCGATCAGAGCAGCAGCACAACCACCACAACAACCAAGAAGCATCACAAAAAGCACAAAAAGGCCAAAGGGACCTCGACCGACAGCACGAGCAATCCCAGCGACTCGAGCGGCTCAACCAGCAACCCGAAATAGCAAGTTCCATTCCGGAACCAACGAGCCTCCCATTTTGGGAGGCTTTGCTTTTTGGCAGTCAGCATTCGGCAATCGGCATTCGGGGAAAAGCTGTGATGTAAACCCTCCCGAATAGAACACCTGCTGTCTCGAAGGAGCCGCAGTCGAGTAGTCAAAGGCGAGCCGAAGGCACACTGCTCAATTCGGATTGCCTCTGTTATCCTTTGCGCTCAATGGCGCACCGGAAACTTCACACCGTTTTCCTTACCGTTCTACTTTTCCAGTTTGGATACTTCGCTGCGGCTCAGAACGCCGAGCAGCAAACTGCGCGCTATTTCGAGTCGATTCGCAACAGTCCTCCATTGCTTGAGGCTTTTCTTCGCGAAATGCCGAAAGGCGGTGATCTCCACAATCATCTGAGTGGAGCGGTTTATGCCGAAAGCTATCTTCGGTTCGCGATTCATGACGGCTTGTGCATCGATCGCAAAGCGCTGGCATTTGCCGCCTCGCCATGCGACGCAGCGCGCGATAGCGTACCCGCCGAAACGGCACTCACGAATCCGTTCCTGTATCGCGTGCTGATCGATGCGCTGTCGATGCGCGACTTCCATCCATATTCCCAACCTGGCATTTCAGAATCGGGAGAAGACCACTTCTTCGCCACATTCGGGCGCTTCGGACTGGTGTCTCGCGCACACACCGGCGAAATGCTCGCAGAGGTCGCGTCGCGTGCCGGACGACAGAACGAGTCCTACCTGGAACTTACGCTGGGGCTCGATCGGACATCAGCGCAGCTCGCTTCCCAGGTGGGATGGACCGAAGACTTCGATCAAATGCGTAAGAAACTCACAGACGCTGGAGTCGCCGAAGTTGTCGGCGAGGTACGAAAACAATTAGACGAGGCGGAAGCGGAGAAAGATCGCCTGCTTTCCTGCAATGACTCTGCTCATGCCGATCCAGGCTGTAAGGTCACCATTCGCTACATCTACGAGGTCTACCGCGGTACGCCGAAAGAGCAGGTGTTTGCCGAGATCATGTCAGGGTTCGCCCTTGCGAAGGCCGACCATCGCTACGTGGCAGTGAATCCCGTGATGCCGGAAGACGGCTACACGTCGATGCACGACTACGATCTGCACATGCGCATGTTCGCGTACTTTCACAAGCTGTACCCGGACGTCCATCTCACCGAACATGCAGGTGAACTGGCCGCCGGGCTCGTGCCGCCCGCCGGGCTACGTTCGCACATTCGCGATGCCGTGGAGATTGGAGACGCAGAACGCATCGGGCACGGCGTGGATGTAATGCACGAAGATCGTCCGATCGAGTTGCTGCAAGAGATGGCGCGCAAGAAAATCGCTGTCGAAATCTGCCTGACGAGCAATGACCTGATTCTCGGAGTAAAAGGCGATCGCCATCCCTTTCCCGTCTACCGAAAATACGGAGTTCCAGTCGTGATCGCCACCGACGACGAAGGTGTCTCCCGCTCCGACATGACGCACGAGTATCTGCGCGCGGTCGAGGATTATCGATTGAGCTATGCCGACTTGAAGCAGATCGTGCGCGACTCGCTGAAGTACAGCTTTGCCGAGGCGGCGGTTAAGAAGGAACTCACGTCGAATCTAGACGCGAGATTTGCCAAATTTGAGCGGCACACCTTGAGTGCCATTCCCAAATAGGACCAACGTAATTTGACGGCGTTATCCCAGAATAGGAACATACGCCGCCATGAACTCCCTTTGGCCGAAAATCGAGAGCCCCGAGGCGGCTAAATCCGCGATGAAGAATGCGGCATCCGCTTCGTTCATCATTGTTGCGGTTACGGGAACGGTGGCCGTTCTGGCGATCATGCTTGGCCACGCTATTTTGGGCATTGGCGGTTCGGCTCTGGTCGACGCCGGCCTATTCGCGTTGATTGGATGGCGCCTCCGCAAACACTCTCGTATCGCTGCAATTCTCGGGTTGCTGCTCTACTTACTCGAGGCCGGGCAGCGATTCGTCAGCAGCGCGGGATCTTCAGCAACCGCGGGTTCTGTGGTCACCATTCTTTTCATCCTCTACTTCATAAACGGCGTTCGCGGGGCCATGTACCTTCACCAGTCCTCAAGTCCATCGCCTCAGCCCTCTGGTGCACCAGCAAAGTAAAGCCGCACATGCGCGCTAAACCCGCTCCACCGTTTCGCCGGTATCGTACTCGGGAGCTTTATCGGTGTGCTCCTGTTTCCGATAAAGAATGCGAAGGGTAATTGGCGCAAAGATAGTTGTCGCGGCAGTCATGAAGACGACGATGGCATAGGCTGCGTCAGAGATCATCTTCATCTGCAGTCCTAGCAGGGCGACGATCAGTCCTACTTCGCCGCGAGGCGTCATGCCAACGCCTACCTTCATTACCGTGTCCCATCCTTCGCGTAAGACGGGCAGTCCGCAACCGATTAGCTTGGAAATAATCGCAAGCACGGAAACCACGCCGGCAGCGATGAGCAGTGATCCGTTGAACACACTCAGGTTCAGCTTCGCTCCCATGATGAAAAAGAAAAACGGAGCGAGAAATTCATTAATGCCCGCGACGCGTGGCGTCAAATTCCATTCTGGAGCGTATTCGGCGAATGCGAGCCCAGCGAAGAACGCGCCAATAATTGCCGCCATGCCGATCTTTTCGGCGCCAACAGAAAGCGCCAGGCAGATTGCCAGCGCGAGAACGAGCGGAGCGTTGTGCGTTTCCATGCGTTCCAATCCGGGACGCATATGCTGAATCACTCGGGGAGCGAAGAAGATCATGGCCAGTGCAAAGCCCACCGCTTCCACCAGCAGCAGCGACAATTGAATCCACGCGATCTCACCTGAAGAAACCAGCCCCACGACGACAGCGAGCAGCACCATGCCGAGAATGTCGTCGAACACGGCGGCGCCAAGAATGATTTTTGCCGGCCGCGTCTGCATCACGCCGAGGTCTTCGAGCACCCTGGCGGTGATTCCGACGCTGGTCGCGACCATAGCTGCAGCGATGAACGCCGCTTCATGTGTGGGGTGATGCCGGAGCATCAGGTAAACAAATCCCATCAGGAAGGGCAAAGCCATGCCGGCCGTTGCCACTCCCAAAGCCGAGGCCCCGATTTTTATGAGCTCCTTCGGACGCGTCTCGAGTCCTACCGTGAAAAGCAGGAAGATCGCGCCTAACTCGCCGATGGAGGTCGTGGCGTCGGTGGGAATGACGAACGCCGTAAGGTAAGGACCGAGCACGACGCCGGAGAGTATCTCTCCCAGCACCGCGGGCAATGAGAGCTGCTCAAACAGTTCGCCGAAGATCTTCGCCCAAAGGAAGATCACCAGGAGCTGCAGCAGAAATGGGTCGGCGCCGTGCGTCATGCCGATTACTCATTGTCTAAGGGAACGAAGCTGCGCGCCAGTGAAATCCAGAGTAGCTGGATTCCAGCTGCTGAACTGCCAATGGCTTACGGGAACTCAGCCGGTTAACACTATGCAGGTTTCAATGTGGAATGTCTGCGGGAAAAGATCGATCAAATGCATCTCGGCGATCTTGAATCCGCCCGCTGTAAGCTGTTTTAAGTCGCGAGCCAGAGTTGCTGGATCGCAGGAAACATACACCAATTCTTTTGTCGAGAGCTTCAAGAGCTCTTGACATACGACGCTCCCGAGGCCGCTGCGCGGAGGATCGACGATCACCAAGTCTGGGCGCAGTTTGCCTGACGTACTCGTCAGGTATTTCTCGGTGCTTTGAATTGAAACCTTCACATTTGCATGTGCATTTGCGCGGAGGTCTTGGGCTGAGATCGTCGACGACTCGACCGCAATCACCCGTTCAAAGCGTCGCGCCAGCGCAAGCGTAAACAGTCCCACACCGGAATAGAGATCTAATGCGAGCTTTCCTTTGCGCTGATTTACCGCGAGTTCCACCATCTGCTCGAGAAGGTGGCGGTTGGTTTGGAAGAAAGCACCCGCTGAAACGAGATACGTCTCGCCCGCTGCTGCGTAATTCATTCTTGGCTCGCCCCAGAGCAAATCGGCTTTGCTGTCGAAATTCCGCGAATTCCGAAAACAGACGAGTCCGACCGCCTCGGGAACCGTTCTCGAAAACACTTCTGCGAATGACCGCAGCGAGATCTCTTCGGCAGATTCGTCAACGTAGAGCTCAATTAAGCATGAGTCGTCGGAATGGTTCGCGAATAGTTCAATCTCCTCAATTTCGGGAGGAATTCCCTGCTTCTCTGCAAGCTTCCACAGTTCGGTCAGCACTTGATTGATAAGCGGAGAACTGATGGGGCATTCCCGGATCGGGAGAAGCTCATGAGAGCGGTGGCGAAAATAGCCGATGGCGAAGTCAGGGCTTGTACGCACATGGAAGCGAGTGCGGTTGCGATAGTTGAGCGGAGGAGAAGCATGACTCTGGATTTCGACCGCAAGCTCCAGTTTGGCAACACGCCGCAGCGTTTCTTTCAGAATCTCCGCTTTGAAACGAAGCTGGTCTTCATAGCCGATGTGCTGATAGTGGCAGCCGCCACACCGGCCAAAATATGGACAGGGCGGAGAACTGCGCAGCTTAGAAGGCTCGAGAACCTGATCCAGCGCCGCGTGAGAAAAGCCCGGCTTATCTTCGACGATCGTCGCCTGGACGCGTTCTCCCGGAAGAACGTAGGGAACAAAAACAGCTTTCGCGCGCTCTCCCGACACGCCACGCGCCAGTCCATCGCCGCCGTAGATTAGTTTTTCAATGGTGAGTTCCACGCGCGATCACATATAAAACAAACTAAGGCGTGGCAGCGAATAGCGTTCCAGGAGTCTTTTGTACAGGAACTGCTTCTGCAGTTGATCGATCTGTGCGGCATTCATCTTGCCGCGGTAGGTGGCGATCTGGCGATCGGCTTCGGCGCGAATGGCGACGAGCTCATCTTCTTTTGTTGAGGTCATCAATGCGGCCTGGATCTTCTCCTCGAGAACCGTGAGTCGACGTTCGACATCCTCAAGATGTAGCCGCTTGTTTGTACTGTGCTTCAGATCGTCAGCGATCATGAGCAAAGAGTCGCTGGCTTCGCGCACGACTTCCTGCGGCAATCCCTGTAGGTTCGCAACGCGCAATGAAGCAGCGTTCTTTGTGAGATAAGCTCCCACATCGTCGGCAGCGAGGCCGCTATCGTGGTCGGTTGTGGCGCGCTTGGAACCGACTGCGGCTTCCTTCATATCCTCGGCTGCGGCGAGAACTTCCTGTGAGCAGAAAGCAAGGCTGTTCACTTTGCGCGTCGTCCTGGGCTTGCGATCGTAAGTATCAAACGCAGCGTCAATGCCGCGCAACACGGCCTCGAGCGGCACGCCAGCTTCCTTCCAGGTCTCGATCAACGCCCAATCCAGCGTAGATAGAAGAAGCAGCGTGCCCCGCCGCCGCTGAAAATGCTCTTCGATTTCGGTGAAGTAGTTGAAGTAGTTCAACTCTCTATTTCAACACGAGGGTAGAGCAGGGAGACAGGACAGAATCCGCAACGCTGGCTTGGCGCTTTGTGGGGTGCTGGCGCCGGTGGGAGATGTTGCGAACATCAGAACCAGCCTCCGCAAACACGCGGCGGCCCACCGTCGGCGGTTCCGTCCTGCTCGTCCGCGCCTCCGAACACATGCCGCTTATTTGATACTTGACGCACACTCAGGGCAACGTAAGCTTGCTGGCAAATGAGAAGACGTTTGCTGGTTCTTGCCGGAACAGCTCTTCTATTTTGCAATCCAGTTCCCACCGCAGCCGCTCAGGGAGCTTTGGTTCTGGTGGGCTCAGGATCTACTGTCCCAGCGCCGCTGGTTGCGAAATGGACGGAAGCCTACAATCGGCGCGCTGCAAACGTACAGATACGATACGTCACCAGCGGGACCGACGAAGGTATCACCGCGATGTCGCATGGCAGCGGAGACTTCGCCATGGGCGAGGTTCCACTTACCAGCCAGCAACACGCTAAGTCCGGACTGATTCCCATTCCTGCCGTCGTGATCGGCATCGTGCCGATCTATAACCTGCCCGGCAATCCGGCTGATCTGCGATTTTCCGGTGAGGTCCTGGCCGAGATTTTCCTTGGCAGAATCAAAAACTGGAACTCTCCGATTCTGAAAAAGCTCAATCCGGGAATCAAGTTCCCGGATTTGGCCATCCGTGTCATCAATCGCCCGCCAGGCAAGGGATCGAACTACATCTTCACTGAGTATCTCTCCAAGGTAAGCCCAAAATTCCGGAGCGAAGTGGGAGTCAGCGCCTCTCCTAAATGGCCAGTGGGCAAACCTGCGGCACGCAGCTCCGAAATGGTGGAAACGGTAATGTCTCAGATGGGAGCCATTGGCTATGTCGAGGCGCAGTATGCCATTCAATCCAGAATTCCGTTTGGTCTTGTGCTCAATCCTTCCGGGCGGTTTGTGAAAGCCTCGTCCGAGAGCCTGGCCCATGCATGTCGAGCGGTGGAAACGCCGCAGTTCGATAAGTTCTCGGCCTCACTTACCAACGCTCCCGGAGAGCATTCGTTCCCCATCGCCAGCTTTGATTGGTTCTACCTCCGCAGCGATGCGGACGATGCCAAACGCATGGCGGCGCTGGAGGAATTTCTGGATTGGGTCTTTTCCGATGGACAGCGAATCGCGGCCGACGCCGGTTATGCCGATTTGCCCGTTCCGCTTCGCGCGAAGATCAGCGCACGGTTGCGGAACATGAAGCAAAAAGAAACAGCTCATCTCCGGAGCGAGGATGGATTGTCTCATATTGGGAACTGAACCTCTTCGGACTTATAGAAGCACTGCTTTCTCATACTTATTTTCATC
The DNA here is from genome assembly GCA_035764005.1 of Terriglobales bacterium. Classification (NCBI taxonomy): domain Bacteria; kingdom Pseudomonadati; phylum Acidobacteriota; class Terriglobia; order Terriglobales; species Terriglobales bacterium. The sequence continues at coordinate 97,752 of DASTZZ010000031.1, read as the reverse complement.
GGGATGAAAGTTCCCGAGTGGGTTCGGCCGATATATGCAGCGCGTTACACTCACCGAGCAACAAAGACAAACTCCTACGGGACATCAATGACCAAACACGACAAGGACTCCAAAGAAATCTCACGTCGCGGCTTTCTCGAGCTAGGCTCTGCGGCGGTTGCCGGCGTCGCTGGCATTCTTTCAGTTGCGGAGGGAGCCTCAGCGCAGTCGCCGGAAAAGATCTCCACCGGCCGAACCACGCGCATTACTGATCCCGGCCCCACGGACAAATCGCTCGACAGCGCAAATCCTGATGTCAGCGTGCCGCCGCTCACCGACTCAGGGGGCGTTCCGACATTCAAATATCCATTCTCGCTCTCGAACCGGCGCACCTTCGAAGGCGGATGGTCGCGCGAGGTCACCGTCCGCGAGCTACCGGTGTCGAAATCGATGGCCGGAGTGAACATGCGGCTGACCGCTGGCGGAATCCGCGAGCTGCACTGGCACACCGCTGCCGAGTGGGCGATCATGCTCTACGGCTCGGCCAGAATCACGGCGATCGACAACGACGGCCGCAGCTTCGTGCGCGATACCAGCGAAGGCGACCTCTGGTATTTCCCCACAGGAATACCGCATTCCATCCAAGGGCTCGCCCCCGACGGCGCCGAGTTTCTTCTGGTCTTCGATGACGGCGACTTCTCCGAATACGCAACGGTATTGTTGTCGGATATCGTGACTCACACGCCCAAAGAAGTTCTGCTGAAGAACTTCGGAATGTCGCAGCAGGCGGCGCAGAGCATGCGTGAAGGCGAGCTGTTCATCTTCCAGGCGCCGGTACCCGGGCCAGTCACGCAAGATCAGAAGCTCGCTGCAGGAAATCTCGGATCTTCTTCTTACGATTTTTCTTTTCGAACGCGCGATCTGGCGCCAACAAAGAAGACTAAGGGCGGTGAGGTGCTGATCGTCGATTCAAGCACTTTCAAAGCATCGACAACGGTCGCTGCTGCCATCGTAACCGTCCATCCCGGAGGGCTGCGCGAGTTGCACTGGCATCAGCATGCCGACGAATGGCAGTACTACATGAGCGGCACCGGACGGATGACGATCCTTGCTCCCGGCCATCGGGCGCGCACCATGAACTTCACAGCCGGCGATGTGGGATATGTGCAGCAAAGCCTGCCGCATTACATCGAGAACACCGGGAATACCGATTTGAAATTCCTCGAGATGTTCAAGACCGGTCGTTACCAGGACCTCTCGCTGTCAGAGTGGCTGGCGCACACCCCGCCGGAGCTGGTGATGGCCCACCTCAACATCGATAAGAACACCTACGAGATGATCCCAAAGACGAAGGCGGTGATTTTGCCGGAATGATTGCGGCGTAACAACAGAACCGGCGGCGGTAGCCGGTGGGCCGGAGATTGCCGAATGGCCAGCTCCGGGCGCATCCATTCTGCAGACATTCTCGCAAAGCGCAGCCGCGACCCCAACGGCTGCCCCACCCGGCTACCGCCGCCGGTTCTGATCCAGTGTTACGTTATCGATCAGCCTCGTCGTGCCCACAAATGCCGCCACTGCGGCTAGCGTACGTGCCGAAACCGTGGCCACATCCTCCAGCGTGTCGGGATCAACCAGCTCGATGTAATCGACTCGCACCGCAGGCTCGCTGGCGAAAACTGCGAGCGCTGCTTCGATGAGTTTCTTCGAATCCCGCTCACCTTCGCGATATTGCGATTCGATCTCGCGCAGAGCGCGCGAGAGCACGAGCGCTTGCCTGCGCTCGTCAGGAGAGAGATACACGTTGCGCGATGAGAGCGCGAGACCATCGGCTTCGCGGATGATCGGCGCGACGACGATCTCAATCGGGAACATCAGATCGCGAACCATCCGGCGGATGATTGCTACCTGAGCTGCGTCTTTTTGGCCAAAGAACGCAACATCAGGTTCGAGTATGTGGAAGAGCTTGGCTACGACTGTCGCGACCCCGCGGAAGTGTCCTGGACGAGAGCGACCATCGAGACGTTCGCTTATTTCATCGACGTTCACAAACGTAGTGGCACCCTGCGGATACATCTCTTCGACTGCAGGCGCGAAGACAAGGTCCACGCCCTCGGCTTCGAGATTTTTGCGGTCGGCGTCGAGGCTGCGCGGATACTTCGAGTAGTCCTCTTTTGGTCCAAACTGCGTCGGATTCACGAAGATCGATGCTGTGACAAAATCGCAACGCGCTTTGGTTGCGCGCACGAGGGAGATGTGTCCGGCGTGGAGAGCGCCCATGGTTGGAACGAGAGCAACGCGTTTGCCGTCGGCTTTCGCCGACTGAACGGCCGCGCGCGCCTCGTTTACGGTTGTAACTAGTTTCATTTCAGGGAGCCGTCCCGGCGTGCCGGGACGGTACTGACAAATGGTTGGTGCTCGAAGTAAACGAACTCTGTGTTTACTTTTCCATCCTTCGAAATGCGATGGATGGCAAAGCCGAGCGGGCTCTTTGGCGACCAGCTTGTGGCTGGAGCAACGTGAATCGTGAATCCATCTACGTTGTAGATCGTACCTTGATGCCAGTGGCCGGCAAGTATGTTTTTCACCCCGAGCTTGCGTAGCGCATCGAGCTCGCGCGTGCGCCAGGGGTCGTGGAGAATCCAATAGGGCTTGTCGTCCGGAGAGCTTTGCGGCGATGGACGGTCCGGCGGGACGTGCTGGAAGGGGATTACCGTTCCATGAATATGCAAGCCATTCAGCCAAGCCAGCATCTTCTCCGCGGCGGGCTCGTCCTCTTTTGGAACTTGCAGCGGAACTGGGGAATGGAAGTTGCTGAAGTTGCCGAGTAACTGCGAGTCGAGCGCGATGAAGTGAATGCTTTTTACGTCGAAGGTGTAGTAGTCCTTCCCGAAAACTTCGTTGTAACGCTCGGCGGTTGATGCGCTGTCATCGTGGTTGCCGGGGACGTAGTAGACCGGAACTTTGAGCGCGGCGAGCATCTGGCGGGCTTTATTCCAGGATTGCTCGTACTTGTCTCCGATGTCGCCGCTGACGATGACTGCGTCCACATGGCGCGAACGAATCAGGTTGATCGCCTGCTGGAGGCGTTCTTCGGTGCCGCGATGAGACTTGAGGCCTAGATGTAGATCCGAGAGGTGTGCGATCGTGATTGTCTGGGCCGACGACACTTGCGCTATTGACAGCAGAAACCAAAACCAGGAGCGAACACGAAGGTCACGAAGTCTGGAGAGCAAGGTCACGGAGTTGTTTTATCGCACCATTGCTCTTTTGCGGACCCTGATTGTTTCGAGGGCTGCTTGCGTTTCCTTGGGCAGGTGATACGACTCGCTATCTGAGGGGAATGTTTTTGCTTCTACATCCGCTTTGAATTCTGACACGGCTTTGTTGATTAGCGCGGCTGCATCGGCATATTGTCGGACGAATTTTGCCGGTTGGCGGTCGCTCAAGTTCAGGATGTCGTGAATAACCAGTACTTGGCCGTCGCAGTCCGGACCAGCGCCGATGCCGATGGTCGGGCACTCGACTTCTTCGGTGATGATGCGGGCTACTTCGCGCGGAATGCCTTCGAGCACGATCGAGAATACGCCTGCGCGGTCGAGAGCTACGGCGTCTTTGACCAGGCACTCAATAGCATTCAGAGTCTTGCCCTGCACGCGGTAGCCGCCCATCATGTGGACGGACTGAGGCGTAAGGCCAATGTGTCCCATAATGGGAACCTCGGCGTCGAGCAGGCGATGAATGAGGCTCACGCGTTTTTCGCCGCCTTCGATCTTTACTGCTTCGGCCCCACCATCTTTCAGGAATCGTGCGGCGTTCTTGACCGCCTGCTTTTCGTCCACCTGGTACGAAGCGAACGGCATGTCCGCGATCACCAGCGCGCGCTTTACTCCGCGACGAACGGCGCGCGTGTGATGCAACATTTCTTCGACGGTGATCGGCAGCGTGTTCTCGTAGCCGAGGACGACCATGGCGAGCGAGTCGCCGACCAGGATCATGTCGATGCCCACTTGATCGACTAGGCGCGAAGTCGCATAGTCATACGCAGTGAGACAGGTAATCGGCCTGCCTTGCTGCTTCTTCTCTTGTATGGAGGTGATGGTGACCTTGGAATCGTCACCCGGACGAGAGGTGGTGATGCTCATTGAGTCCTCCAGTGCACCTCCGCGTAGCGGATAGCGCCTGTGCTGCTATTCAGATGCAGACGCGGTCATTGTAGCCGCAAATCTCTGGGAAACCAAGTTACCTGGGAAACCCGTGCGGCGCGCATGAACTCCGTACAGCAGCTAGGCTTCAATGCTGCTCAAGCATGACCATCTCCCGCCTAGAACGTGTGCCCCAGTCGGAGATGTTACGTTCGGTTGAGGTCTCGTGTTGTTCCTCAGGGAGCTTGAATTGCTTGCTGGGCGTTAGCTCCTGGCGCTGGTAGGAGGAGCCGATGTCCTGGCCGTAGACCACTTGCGGCGTGGCGGCCATGCGGTAGTACAGCAGTTTGCCGACGAACTGCCCGTCTTCGAGGAGAATTGGCATGTCGTGAGCACGAACCTCGAGGACCGCCTTTGTTCCGGGGATTTCGCCTTTGGATCCATAGCCGAACCCGGGATCGAAGAAGCCCGCGTAGTGCACGTGGAACTCTCCCATAGTGGGATCGTAGGCGACCATCTCTGCCGCATGATCGGGAGGAACGCGGACCTTTTCTTTTGAAGCGAGGAGGTAGAACTCGTGTGGTTCCAGAATGAGACGGCGGCTGCGCGGAGCGCGAATAAACTCCCAGAAGTCTGACATTTCGTAATGGCGGACTTTGCTGAGGTCAACCGGTGTGGCAAACTTCTTGGCCTTATACGCCACGATATCGGAGCGATCGGTTGCTTCGAGATTCACGGTGACCGACAGTCCACGGTTGATCGCGCTCACCAGGCGACCTTCGCTCTCGTACCGGACGAGCAGGTCGTCTTTCGCAAGTTCGCGGAGAGCGCTGTCACCACGGGCTTCGGCCTTGCCCCGAATGAAGCGGAGCTGGTTCAGCTTGAGTCCCTCGCGCACATACACGGGGAAGCTGCGCGTGACGACTTCGACATAAAGTTCGCCGGTATATCCGCGCGGGACGCGCTCGAACTCTTCGGCATGCTCGGTGATGAGCCGTGTGAAAATGTCGAGACGTCCAGTGGTGCTCTTGGGATTGGCGATACCGCTGATGTCGGCGGGCAGCCGGAGTGTCTCCTTGAGCTTGATCACGTAAACCGAGTTCGGCGTAAGCAGCGCAGGTTCACGCAGATCGACGGTGTCGATGAGGAGCCCGTCTCCGATCTTGCCTTCGAGCGTCGCCGATTTGCCCGGCAAAAAGCTGGCGCGAATGTGAAATGCCTGCTCGCCGAGACGGAGGTCGATGCTCGCCGGCTGGATTTGTGCGTCGGTGATTTGCGTATTGGCAGGCGCGCCTATCGTGCCGTTTGCGACCAAGGAGCGAATAGACTGTGACGGGAGAATTCCGTTGCTGCGTTCGAGTTCAGAGTCGGAAGAGCGGGTCTGGCTGGGAGTGCTCATGGGTGAGTGGGAAGGGTCCTTTGGGCAGATTACTTGCCAGAGCAACTCAGGGCAATAGACATTCTGCGAGCAAAACCGGGTGCATAACGTGGAATTCGGGGTAGAGGATGCAGGATCGGTTAGAGATGCTTTGTTTCCTGTGGATCTCCTCGATTGCTAGAGCGGTTTGGGTGGAGGCTGACCTTAGGCCAGGTGTTCTGACCGCATGCTGCCAGAGAAAGAGTCGGACTCCGCAGGTGAGGACTGGAACTCTCTGCTCTTTTCCCTGCTGGCTACGCAGCTTCTCGGCGGAGTTGTCCAAAAAGCCGGGCTTCCGGAAGCAATTTATTGCGTATTCCCTGCAGATTCCCTCGTTGATTGCGAATCACCTGTGTTGATGCGGGTCTGGCGTTCAAAATTTCTCTTGCGGGAAAATTTTCCCTGCTAAATTCCCTGCGCAGGGAATCTGTAGTGAATCGCTCTTCGGCGCAGTCAACCGCGAACTAGGCGGCCTTCCCAGCCTCATTCAGGGCAAGAACGGCTAGCTCCAGCCGATCACGTGCTCCGGTCTTGCCGAAGATGCTCTGCAGATGTCGCTTGACGGTGTTCTCGCTGATGTTCAGCTGAGTTGCGATATCGCGGTTCTTCATGCCACGAGCCACCGAGTAGGCGATCTGCCGCTCTCGGTCAGAAAGACGATGTAGCGAGGCTTGAGGAGCGCGCTGGGTCTCGCGAGTGTCGTTCGCGAGGCTGCTTACGACTTGACGTGCGAGCTCGTCAGAGAAGGCCAGCTCGCCTGCGGCAACCACGCGAATGGCTTCGAACAGGCTCTGCGGGCCGTCGCCTTTCATGACTAGACCTCGTGCCCCGAGGCGGACCACCTGGGCGTAGTCGGTCTCTGATTCTGACGCGGTTAGCACCACGGTGGCTACCCGCGTGCCGTTGCGATCCAGAGTTCGGAGAACCTCGAAACCATCAAAGTCAGGCATGAAAAGGTCGAGGACGAGGACATCTGGGTGGTGCTGCTGCACCATTTGCAGGGCCTCTTGGCCATTGGTCGCCGAACCCTCAACTTCGAAGTCCTTTTGGGTCGAAAGCAAGAGGGACAGTGACTCGCGCAGGATGGCGTGGTCATCCGCGATTACGATCCGGATCTTTTGCACGTCGAAGTCTGCCATAGGTAATCGCTTAGATGCAGAGGGACTAAGGTGGGTGGGAACACAGAATTAGCCGATTTCTGAGCGGCCAAGGTGCTGTTACGAAGGTGCAGCTCACCCTGCTTCAGAGTAGTTTTCCTATGCTATAGTCCGGGGTCGAAGCTGCGGTTCCGGGGCTTCTCTGGGTGCCGTTGTGACGGTCGACGAAGAACTCTCCCAACTCGATGACAACGTCCGGCGGCTGAAGATCGAGTACGACGTGTTCTTTGGCGGGGGCGCCAAGAAGCCTCCTACGGACTTGGAGTGGCGCGTCCAATCTACCCTTAAGAAGTTCAGCGACGGTCGGCGCATGAGTTACGGCCAACGCTTTAAATTCAGCACTATCCAGCAGAAGTTCGCTATCTACAACAGCCTTTGGCAACAGAAGCTCAGGATTAAAGAAGAAGGCTATCGCCGACCGCAGGACGCGCTGCTCGCGATTCAAGGTGTACGCGAGGCTGAAGGAGACCAGCACGAAGTCATCGATGCGGATGCCGCAGCGTTCAGAATCGCTGACGCGGAAGCAGAGAAGTCGACCATCAAAGCTCTCTACGATGCAATGCTTCATGCCAGCCAGGCGTCGAAATCTAAAGGGCCGGCCGGGAACTTCGAGTCATTCCAGAAATTCGTAAAGAAAAAGACCGAGCAGCTCCGCCAGGAGTACGGTTCCTCCGCAGTGGAATTCGCTGTGGAAGTCGAAGATGGCAAGGTCCGGCTAAAAGCCAAAGCCAAATAACCAGCAGCAAATAAGCAATTAGCCAATACCCGCTCGGATCCGATAACAGCGATCTGCATGCCCTATTGTTTCTCGCGACGTCCCGCTAACCTGCGTTTGTCCCGCTGCCCTGATTTTGTTACACTGGCGCGCCGTTGGAGAGGAGACACGCATGAAATTTACAAGACATCTCACATTAATCGTTGCGTTACTCATGATCGCCAGCTTTGGCTATGCGCAAGCAGCAGGCACGGCCAGTGACTCAAGCAAGACCTCAACCACCAGCTCGAAGTCCAAGAAGAGCACCAGCGCCTCCACCAGCAAGAGTGCAAGGCTCGATATCAACACTGCCAGCAAGGAAGAGCTCAGTCAGCTGCCGGGCATCGGCGATGCTCTGTCGCAGAAGATCATTGATGGCCGTCCATACAATGCGAAAAACGATCTGGTTCGCCGCAAGATCATTCCGCAGTCAACCTATGACGGCATCAAGGACCAAATCATTGCCCATCACCCCGGCACTTCGAAAGCAAGCAAGAAAGGGAGCAGCGGCGCTTCGAACTGAAAACAGGGTACAGGGAACAGGTTGTAGGGGACTGGGAACACCTCGTGTTTCCCGTCCCTTTTGCTTTTTGCGGCAGCAATAGACCAAAGGAAGACTGGCTCTGAATTTCACCCTGTACCCTGTCCCCTGTTCCATGTACCCTAATCACAGAGGTTTTCGATCGCGCTGACCTGTGGGATACCTGGCTGACGCGACGGTGCTGGAGCTGAACAGCGTTCCAGTCGAGGGTGCAAGGGGAAACGTTTGCGCCTCCCGTTTTGGAAAGGAAACCACTCCGCCAGGTCTACTCTCGGCGTTGTCGTTCGCTATTTCCCTCCGAAATCGAATCCTCGGTTGCCGATTTTCATCTGTATTCGCATGCCGCTGCGCGACAAATTCGGGCGAGCCATTACGGACCTCCGCATCTCCATCACCGATCGCTGCAATTATCGCTGCGTCTATTGTCGAACTGGTAATGAGGGAGCGCAGTATCCCGATTTGAAACTAGACGAATACCTGCGAATGGTGCGCGTGCTGGTATCGCTGGGAATCGAGAAGGTTCGCATTACCGGCGGAGAGCCACTGCTCCGTCGCGGTGTAGTTGATTTCGTGCACCAGCTTTCGGAACTCCGATCCATTTCCGGCCACAAACTCGACATTGCGATCACAACGAATGGCCACCTGCTTCCCGCAATGGCACAGCCCCTGAAAGATGCTGGGCTGAACCGAATCACGGTCAGCATGGACGCTGTTGATCCCGAGAAATTTGCGCGCATCACGCGCGTGAAAGACGGATACGAGCGCGTACTGGCCGGCATTCGAGCCTCGCGCCGCGCTGGACTGGATCCGGTGAAAGTGAATTGTGTGTTGTTGCGCGGATTTAATGAGGATCAGATCCTGGAGTTCGCGAAATTCTCCCGCAATGAAGGTGTGATTGTCAGATTCATCGAATTCATGCCGCTGGAAGAGGATCGTGTGTGGAGTCCGGAAGTCGTGGTCACTCTCGACGAGATTGTGCGCACCATCTCGGTCTGGAAATCTCTGCGTCCTCTTGCTCCGAATACTGCGAGTGAAACGGCACGCCGATATACGTTTGACGATGGTGTGGGTGAAATCGGCATCATTGCTCCTGTTTCCCATCCTTTCTGTGGCCATTGTTCCCGCATCCGGATCACCTCTGACGGCAAGCTTCGCACATGCCTTTTCTCGCTTTTCGATCACGATCTCTACGCGGTTATGCAGCGAGGAGGAACAGACAATGACATGGCTGAGTACATTGAAGCGGTAATTCAGAAGAAAGAGGCGCGCCACCACATCGGAGAAGCGGGGTTCATGCAGCCGTCTCGCAGCATGGTTCATATCGGCGGGTAGTTGCAGTTCCTTGCACCTCTTCACCTGCTAGGCCTAGTGCAACATTCCTCACCTGCGCTCCATCTCAAGAAGGTACCCCTGTTTACTAATGAGTTATCGTGCCGACAAACCATATGGAAGGCGGAAGACTGATAGACCACTTTCCGACGAAAAGCGCCGCCACTTACAGAGCATTCGGCGGGATGTGGACGAGGATCCTACGGGCACGATTCGGCGTTACCTTCGCCTGGCTTCCAAGGCCTTAGACAACGGTCAGTCTATGCGTGAAGAAGCGAACGATCAAAGCTGGCTGGAGATTCACAACCCAAAAGCGGCCTGAGCAAAAGCTGCTGTTCTGAATACCGAACAATTCGGACCAAGCGCCGCCTTACTCTTCTCAGAGCCGCTCCGGCTAGGGTTACTTTCTATACAACGGAGTAGCTGAGCAGCAGCATCTTTCATGATTCGGAGGTAAGCTGGTGCGGCTGCTGTGGTGCTCTCTGATTTACCTTGGGCTCCTCATTTTTGAGGGATGTGCCGGGCGCGGTCTCACAAGCAGCTCGTTGACCTCTCCCACTGCCCCACTTTCCAATCCATCTGCCTCCTCCGCTGCACCGAGCGGGTCGTCGCCTTCCGACTTGAGCACCGCCAACTTGGTGACGGTGAGCGCCGGTGCCAAGAGCTCCGGAATTGACATCGTCGTTGCCCCCGCTGCAGGCGCTGAGAATGCCATTGCCCTGGGAACCCTGGCCGATGGATTTGCTGCCAATACTGGAGCAGTCGTTCATCAGGCAAGTACTGACACCATTGTTCTCTTCGGGCCAGGTTTGTCGGGGGCAATGGGCGTAAGCATTTCAGGGCCGCAGGACATTGGAGTAAGCAACATCCGCAGCATTCAGGCAAAAGATGGGACTTCGGGCATCGCCTTTGATGCGGTGGTCGGCGCCACTTCAACCCCGGGCGCAAGGACTGTTTACTTGAAAGCCACTAATAACGACATTTCGGCATTTGCCGGCGGCCTGGAGGTGCAGCCATGATGCGCATGATCGTTCTGCTCTCGGTCATAGCTTCCTTCAGTTCACTGAATGCAACGACTGTGTTTCCGATGTCCGTGGAGCGCCTGACCGATATTTCCAGCGACGTGGTCGTGGCGCATGCGGTTAAGAGTTGGTCCGTCTGGAACGCGCAGCACACCATCCTTGTTACGTACACACAGTTCGCAGTCGATAACCGTCTGAAAGGCAATGCCGGGACTACCGTCACGGTAAAGACACCCGGCGGCAGCGCAGAAGGATACACGCAGCACGTTGCTGGAGTGCGGCCGTGGAGTGCAGGCGAAAGCTCGGTGTTGTTCTTGCGCCCCTCTCAGAGCGGCGATGGCCTGGTGGTCTCCGGGCTCATACAAGGAGACTTTCGCATTCGCCGCAGCGCATCGGGAACGGTGGTCGCCGACAACGGACTGGAAGACGGCTCGGTGACCGCCAGCCGAGGTGTTCAGGAATTCAATCCATCCACTAAATCCATCCGTCCCTATTTGGGACATCGCATGAGTCTCAGCGAGCTGCAGAACCGTGTGCGCAGCCATCTGGCTACGGAGTGATGTTCGATTCTATGAAGTGTCTTCGTTTGGCTCCATTCGCTCTTGCATTCGCCGTCGCAGCAATATTGTTGCTACCGCGGTCCGCGAAGTCGTACCTGTCGCAGTATGCAGGACCAAAGGGCAGTACCACGCGTGCTCGCTGGGATTTCGGCGATTTTCCCGTGCAGTGGAACCTCAATCCCGCCACTGCGGCCAATGTAAGCGGAGGCAGTCTTCAGGACACTGTGACCGCAGCCTTTGCTACGTGGAGCACGGCTCCCAATACAGCGCTAGCGCTGACTCGCGGTGCGGATTCGGAAGTCTTATCTCCGGCATTCGACGGGATCAACCTAATCTGTTTCACCTGCTCCACTGACTTCAGCTCCGATGGCACACTCGCGGTTACGTTTACGACCACAGCAAACGGAGCCGGAGCTGATGACAAGCATGGCGGTAAATCTCGATTCGCTGGTCAGATTCTGGACGCTGATATCCTCTTCAATCCTGCGGTCACGTTCACCATGGACGGAAGTAGCGGAAGCGATCTACAGACGGTTTTGACTCACGAAATCGGCCACTTTCTGGGACTGGATCATTCAGCGGTGGTGAAAGCGATGATGTTTCCTTACGCTCCGCCGATGGAGAGAACCCTCGGGTCCGACGACGTGGCCGCAATCTCCATGCTCTATCCAAAACTAGGCGCCGACATAGAAACGGGGAGCATTTCCGGCCAGGTAACGATGACCGATGGATCGGCAGTGTTCGGAGCACATGTCTTCGCGGATTCTGCGACCAACAGCCCGGGCTATCCAGGCGCCGTCCGCAAGACCCCAATCGGCACACTGTCTATGCCCGACGGGACTTATGAAATCGACGGAGTTCCTCCAGATCGCTACACCATTGCAGCCGAACCGTTGGATGGACCTGTGACCAATGCAGATGTGGCGAATTTCTCGTCCGCAATGGGCAAGGCGACTCTCCAGACCAACTTCACTACACGCTGGCACTAGCCGGCTTGGAACTGAAAGAAAACAGCCCATCCCGCAGAAACGCTCGGCAGCTCGCGGTAAAATCAGGCGAGAGCCCTCTATGAGCCGTCGTACTCTGCTTAGTGTTATCGCTGTCCTCAGTCTCTCTGTCTCTCTCGCTGCCGACACCGTAATCGAGGAGATCATTGCTCGTGTAAACGATTCGATCATCACTCGCTCCGATATGGCCAAGAGCCGTGAAGAACTGCAGCAGGAATTGCAGCAGCAGAACATCCCTGCAACCGATTCGCGAGCCAAGGAGAAGGAGAAGGATACCCTTCGCGACCTGATCGACCAACAACTGCTCCTGCAGAAGGGCAAAGATCTTGGAATTACCGGCGATACCGAACTGGTGAAGCGCCTTGATGATCTGCGCAAACAGCTCAAGCTGGAGACGCTGGAAGATTTGGAGAAGGAAGCGCAAAAGCAGGGCGTCTCCTTCGAAGACTACAAACAAAGCATCCGCAACCAGATCATCACGCAACAGGTAATCCAGCACGAGGTCGGGCAGAAGATCCAGATCACTGAGAAGGAAGTTCAGGATTATTACAACCAGCACAAGTCTGAGCTGGAGCAGCCCGAAGCGGTGGATCTTTCCGAAATTCTTGTCTCGACTGGTTCATCGAACGTGAACATCGATCCGAATGTCCCACCTCCACCGGAGGATCCGGCGAAGGTAACGGCTGCCGAAGACAAAGCCAAGCAGTTGCTCGCGAGCATCAAAGGCGGAGCAAAGTTTGAAGATGTAGCGAAAAAATCCTCAGACGGACCGACCGCCGACCAGGGCGGCGAACTGGGAATGTTCAAGCGCGGCATGCTGGCCAAAGAACTCGAAGATCTGACATTCGGCATGAAGCCGGGTTCTGTGTCTGACGTCATCCGCACGAGACAAGGTTTCGTAATCCTGAAAGTCAACGAGCATACGCAGGCGGGAATCGCGCCGCTGAAGCAGGTCGAAAACCGCATTCAGGAAGCAATCTATTACGAGAAGCTTCAGCCTGCTCTACGAAACTACCTGACGAAGCTGCGCGAAGATGCCTACATTGACATCAAAGCCGGATATACCGACACCGGTGCAAGTCCAAATCAGACCAAACCAATCTTCACCACCGCTGCCGACACGAACACCGGTAAGAAGCTGAAGAAGAAAAAGAAGATGGGGATACTGTAAAACGGCGGTCGGCACTCGGCATTCAGCAATCGGCTCATCCGTGGATGCTTCCGCCTTTCTGAAAATTCGAAATCGTTTTAATGTCCTGAGACCTGGCTCCATGCAGCTGTTGTTAGTTGAACAATGTGTCTTGACCGAATGCCGAGTGCCGACTGCTGATTGCCTGTTTTACTTCTATGGCCTGTCACCCCACCTGCAGTAGAATCGGTTCTCTGGTACCCGGCCCATGAAGCAGTTCTTCGTTAAAGACGCTGCAGCCCACGAAAATCAGGTCATCACCTCTTACTTTCTCGTCTCTTCAAAACAAATCAAGCCAAAGAAGAGCGGGGAAATTTATCTTTCGCTGACTCTCTGCGACCGCAGCGGCCAGATCGACGCCAAGATGTGGGACAACGTCGCCGATGCAGTTGATGCGTTTGAGCAGGATGACTTCGTCAAAATCAAAGGGCTGATCAATAAGTATTCGAATCGTTTTCAGCTCACCATCCACAAGCTGCGCCGGATGGACGACAACGAAGTCGATTACTGCGACTATCTTCCCAAGACCACCAAAGACATAGACGAACTGTGGCGTACAGTCGGCGGTTATGTCGCAAGCTTCCAGAATGCGCAGTTGAAGCTTCTACTCGAAGCCTTCATGGGCGATCCACAAATTGCGGAGGCTTACCGTCAAGCTCCGGCGGCTAAGTCACTGCATCATGCTTTCATAGGCGGATTGCTGGAGCACGTAGTTTCCCTCATGAAGCTGTGCGACACGGTCGCGTCACTGTATCCGCAGATCAACCGAGATCTGCTGCTCACCGGCGCTTTCCTCCACGACATCGGCAAGATTTATGAGCTGAACTATCAGCGCTCTTTCTCCTACACGACCAGAGGCCAGCTCCTTGGACACATGATCATTGAGCTGGAAATGCTTCATGAAAAGATCGCGTTAGTTTCGGACTTCCCAGCAGAGCTCAAAGTGTTAATCGAGCACCTGATCATTAGCCATCATGGCAAGTACGAATTCGGATCGCCGAAGCTGCCGATGTTTCCTGAAGCACTCATGCTTCACTACCTTGACGATCTCGATTCCAAAATGGAAAGCATGCGCGCGCACTTCGAGCGGGATCCAGAAGCAGAATGGACCGGTTACAACGGCTCTTTAGGACGCACGCTGCTGAATTCGGAAAGAGTTCTCGCCCAAATCGCGAATCCATGCCCGCCAACTCCGGAAGCCGAGCCGGAGCAGATAGTGATGAAGGCGGTCGCGGGCGAATCGGAATAGCAGCTTTCGAAATCGCAACAATAAAGGGGCACGCAAAAATGCGTGCCCCTTTTTGATCTAATCAATTTCGGTCAACGAGGATACTGGGCGCGCTGTTGCCATTATTTCCGTAGTAGCCGCGGCGATATCCCTGCTGAAAGGCTTGGCGATAGAGCTGGCGATCCTGACCTGACCCTTCAAACTGGCTGCTCGACGCACGCGGTGAAAAGTTCCGCCCCGCTTCGCGGTCCGAGCGTCCAGCAGCGATTCCATCTCGCCATCCAGTGCGCTGCGCTGGGCTCATTTCTGCGCCATATTGATCGTTCTGGGGCATCGAATATGTGCGTTCGCGGTCGCCCGATTGATTGCGGTCACGATCGCGATCCTGATCGGTTCCATACTGCCGGTCGCGATCCGAACGGTCGTATTGGCTGTTGTTTTGTCCACTGTACTGACCGTTGTTGTAGGTACGGTCTCGGTCGCGCTGTTGATCGGTGTAAGTTCCGTTTTGCCCGTTGTTGTACTGGTTGTAGTCGTTCACCCGATCGCGATCCTGATCCGCCTGGCTATTGTTGCGATTCTGGTCTCGATCGCGATGGACTTGCTGGTTGCGGTTCCAGTCCTGATCCTGATTGTTGCTCCAGTTGCGGTCTGGATTCTGACTGTTCTGCTGGTCTTGCTGATTTTGCTGTTGATAGACCGACTGGTCCTGCTGGGGCGCTGGCGGTTGCGCCTGCTGCGCGTAAATTGCCGGTGCGCCAATCAACAGGCCTGCGACGGCAAAGTTAAGCATTTTTCTCATAAGCTCCGCTCCTCCTGGAGAGACAACCTCTCCTACTCTGTCCGGCTGTAGTCAGATCTGCCAGCCTTCAGTTCTCTTACTTGGGAATCTTTAAAAAGTGGGATGGCCCTTGAAGACCTGGCGTTGGCAGGGGAGAGCTGAATAACGAGTTCCGGCCAGCAACGCCCAGACCTGGCCGGACTAGCTTTTCAACGAAGCAGGCCCGCCGACTTGGTCAGCGGCCACTCTCGTCGGTTTGAGTATTATCAGCGTAAAAAACAGCGTAGCGTTTTGGACTTTGCTGTTTATTGCCCATTTTTCGCGATTTTCTCGAACAGAACAGCGAAAAACAGCGTAATAACAGCGAAAAAGGGGACGCCCATAAGCAGCGATTGGGTGCGCTAACGAGGATGATACCCAGTAAAGTGCAAGGAACGGAATATCTAAAGGACCGGATACCGTCAGCTAAGCGTCAGCAGTCACTTCCGGGAATTTCAGCTTCACTTTCGCCAATGCCCGGCTAAGTACGTTTTCCATCTCGATTTCTTCTACATTCCTCGCCATAGCCATTTCGCTTACAAGTAGATACTTCGCCCGTTCGAGCATCTTCTTTTCGCGGAAGGAAAGAGCCTTAGTCTGGTTCAGCACAAGCAGGCTTTTGAGGACGTATGCGACCTCCAGCAGAGAGCCGGTGCGCATCTTCTCTGAGTTTTCTTTAAACCGGAATTTCCAATCCTGGTGGTTTTCGCATTTGCTGTTGACCAGGATGTCCAGGATGGCTTCGATATCCGCGTTCTTGATTACTTTCCGAAGTCCAACGGCTTCGACGTTGCTGAAAGGAATCGTGACTTTGAGGTTGCTGGCCTTTATATGGAGCTCGTAATACTTTTGCATCATCGAGCCGACCATGCGGCTGCCTATCTGCTCGACGACGCCTACTCCGTGGTTGGGATATACGACCTTGTCACCGATGTGGAAATCATGGTTCATGAAAGACCCTGGTGGGGAGGTGGGGAACGAACTTACAACCCATGATAGCTCACAAATGCAATAAAGTCAATGTTTTCCGCGTTACTGAGCAGTGATCTCTGTTTCAATTTGGAACGCCAATCGGCGAAGTTCTCTGCCGACTTGTGTCACTCCAGCTAAGTCCTTTGCCTTGAATCCCAGGCTGCAGACGCTTACGCTGCAACCCGCAGCCGAGAGAGTATAATTCGGTTCGAACCTGTCGAGCTGCGCACCCCTCCCGCGCGGAGGGTGATTTATTGCCAGGTCGCACCCATATCATCCGAGAAACCCGAAGCGCCTTCCTGGCGCGAGAAAACGGGTACGGCGAGGTCCATGCCAGAACACGTTAAGAGAAAGATCCTGGAAGAAATCAAAGCTCTTGAGCATGAACTGGCTCACGAGCTGCCCAAAGAGATCAAGAAGGCTGCTTCCCTCGGCGATCTGAGTGAAAACGCCGAGTACCACATGGCCAAGCAGCGTCAGGAATTCGTGAATGCCCGCCTTGGCCAGCTCAAGAAGCGCATGGGCGACTTGGCGTTGGTGAACTTGAGCAATATTCCCAAAGATCGTGTCGCCTTCGGTTCCATAATCGAGGTCTACGACACCACCAAAGACGAGAAAATCGAATACACGCTGGTGACCAGCGAAGAATCAGATGTCTCGCGCGGAAAGATTTCGACCACGTCGCCGATCGGCAAGAGCCTCATGGGTAAGAAGCCAGGTGATGTTGTTGAGGTGGTTACGCCTACCGGAAAACGGGAGCTGGAGATTCTCAAGCTTATGACGATCCACGATCAGGAAGCGGCGGAAAGCAACGGCGCCTCAGGTGGTCGCTGATGACTTGGACGGGAGCGTTCGGGCGCGCATGCGGCAAGCTACTCTATGCGATCGTGCGCGGACTCTCGCTCACGCACATCTCTCCGAATATCCTCACGTTTACTGGGCTCGTGATCAATATCATCGCCGCCGTCTTATTTGGGTATGCAAGCGGCGGCAATCAACCGCGCTTCTTTCTTTATGCTGGCCTGGTCATCCTCGGCGCCGGCATCTTCGACATGGTCGATGGTCGCGTCGCGCGAGCTACGCATCAAGTCACGACCTTCGGAGCTTTCTTCGATTCCGTTATCGACCGCTATAGCGACATCGCTCTCTTTTTCGGATTGCTCGTCTATTACGCTCGCGCCAATCACTTCTTCTATGTTGTCCTCGTCGGAATCGTCATGACGACTTCGGTCATGGTGAGCTATACGCGAGCGCGGGCCGAGTCGCTGATCCCGAGCTGCAAGGTGGGATTCCTCGAGCGCCCCGAGCGCATTGTGCTCGTCATTATCGGCGCGCTTTTCAATCGCATGGCTCCGGTGCTGTGGGTTATCGCCGTGCTCTCTACTGTCACGGTCATTCATCGCATGTGGTACACCTACCAGCAGATGAAGCCGATTACCGAAAAGGAACTCAAGACCCAGGCAGAAGCTGCGGAATCAAAGGCAGAACCGGCAGCCAAGCTGAATCGGCCCACGCCGTTAGATCCGGCATTCTAAGCTGTTCCCTTTGTCATTCCGAGCGAAGCGAGGAATCCCTACTGAACCGAGAATGCATGGGTACAGTAGGGATTCCTCACTTCGTTCGGAATGACACACACACACTAGAGAACTACGCGTAGATTCCCCGCTGGCGAATCGTGAACTGCACGCGATCCACTGCGAGCATATACGCGGCGATGCGGTTGTTCACGTTGTGCGTCTCCGAATAGCGCACTACCTCTTCGAACGACTCCCGCAGGATGTCTTCCAGTTGTTCGTTAACAACTGATTCCTTCCAGAAGAATCCCTGACGATCCTGAACCCACTCGAAGTATGAAGCGGTGACGCCGCCGGCATTGGCGAGAATGTCGGGAATTACGAAGATGTTTTTGTCAGCAAGAATATCGTCGGCAACAGCCGTAGTTGGACCATTCGCACCTTCAGCAATGATCTTCGCTCGCATCTTGCCGGCATTCCGGCTGGTGATCACGTTTTCAGTTGCTGCAGGAATGAGAATGTCGCACTCGGTAATCAGCAGTTCGGCCGTGTTCGCAGCCTCTGCTCCTTTGAAACCGGTAATGGTTCCGTTCCGCTGGCGATGCGTGATCAGTGCGTCGATGTCGATTCCATTCTTGTTATAAAGACCACCGTCGTACTCACCGATGCCGATGATCTTGTAGCCGGCATCGTGCATCAGCTTCGCGGCATTGGATCCGACATTGCCGAAGCCCTGGATGATGATGCGCGTTGTCTCTGGCTGCATTCCGAACTTACGCAGAGCTTCGTTGCACACGATCATCAGGCCACGGCCTGTCGCCTCTCGCCGGCCGCGTGAGCCGCCGATGTTCAGCGGCTTGCCCGTCACCACGGCTGTGACCGTCTGCCGCATGTGCATGGAGTACGTATCCATGATCCACGCCATGGTCTGCTCGTTGGTGTTCATGTCCGGAGCAGGAACATCTTTTTCAGGACCGATGAATTCCACGAGCTCCGCGGTGTAACGGCGAGTGATTTTCTCGAGTTCAGTTTGGGAAAGGCGCTTGGGATCGCAAATAATTCCGCCTTTGGCGCCGCCGAACGGAATGTTCACGACCGCGCACTTCCAGGTCATCCAGCTGGCGAGAGCACGAACTTCGTCGAGCGTCACGTCTGGGCTGTAGCGAATGCCGCCTTTCGCGGGACCGCGCGCGATCGAGTGCTGTACCCGGAATCCGGTGAAGACCTCGATGCTGCCGTTGTCCATCTGCACCGGAATGTGCACGATGATCTCGCGATTCGGATAGCGCAGCACCTTCCAGATACCGGGATCGAGCTTCAGCTTCTGCGCCGCCAAATCGAATCGGGCAGCCTGCGCCTCCCACGGATTGAACTCCTGCTCGGCGGTAAACGCCCCCACGTGCTCTTTCGTTTCAGTCGTCATCGATGATCTCGTCAGGTCGGATTGAAGAACATGAACAAGCGGCGCGGTTGGGCCGCTTGAGCAAACCTATCAGTATAGATTATCGCCTCAATTCGTTTGCTCAATCGATCGCACCGCCGCCGGCCAATTCACCAGACGATCATCTCCGAGTCCCAACTAAGTTCTTCCCACTAGTCACTCCGAACAATTATTTGCACTTAAGTGGGCTGAAACTTCGAAATTCTTTGCTACGATTACGAACAACTCTGCAAGTCACAACTGCACGACCCATGGTTAAGAAGATTTTGTCTGTCTCAGACAATGACGCTCTTCGTGTCACCCGCCACATTATGTTGCGGAACCGCAGCTTCGACGTAGTCTCTGCTGCAAACCTCCGCGAGACCCGCAACGCTCTCAAGTCTGGTGATTTCGACCTTGTGATTCTCGGTGTCTCACTCGATGGCGAAGCAAAACGCGAGATGGCAACCCTTACGCGCAAGCATTGCGATAGCGCACAGATTCTCGAACTGTGCCGCATAAGTCCCGAGGTCCACGACGCGGAGCATCACCTGTATAGCCCCGAGCCAGAAGATCTGGACAATACGGTTAATCAGATACTCCGCGGTGAAGAGGTCGAGAAGTAGCGCTCAAACGCATAGCTGCGTTGAAGTCCAGCTGCATTTGCTTCTTTTTCTGCTTCGCCGTTCGACAGGAACAGCTCCGATAGCTCTACTTGTAGTTGACCTTCGTTCGCAACCGACATACTATGCGCACGTGGGAGCAAAGCGAGCCGCAGCTACGCGCGCGATGAAATCGGGAACCGAGATCGTGATTCCCGACAAGCTCTTCTTTCGCATCGGCGAAGTCGCGAAGCTTTGCTCGCTGCCAGCCTACGTTCTCCGCTTTTGGGAAACAGAATTTCCGCAGCTCAAACCCGCCAAAAGCAATACCGGCCAACGACTGTATCGACGCAAAGATGTCGAGAATGTCGTGCGCGTGAAGAAGCTTCTGTACGAAGAGGGCTACACCATCAACGGCGCCCGGCAGTTCCTCAAAACGGAAGCGAAGCGCGATCGCTCGCAAACCGCCCTGCCCTTTGCTCAACCCAGGAGCACCAATCCTTCCGATCTGCTTCCCCTCAAGCAGGGATTGCAGGAAGTGCTGGCGATTCTCGCGGCCAGACGCTAAAAGACGCGGAGCCGGCCGCCCTCGGCCGGGTTTCATCGTACTAACTCCTGAACTATAAACAGTAGGTTCTGGTTTCGACTCCCGGCGCACTCACCCAACCCGCTGTTATGCGGATTTCCTCGTTAGCATTCCCGATTCAGGGCATAAATTAGGGAACAAGTCGTCAAGGTCGCAGACGCATCTCCAACCCGATCAGGGATTTCGCGGACGAACGTCGCTCACTGATCCTTAAATGATCAGTTGAAAGGTCATCCGAGCAGTGCCGGGCGAACCGCTGGTTCAACAACGCCAGATCCTCACGGGCTTGATCTTTCATGGCCTGAGATGACTTCGGCACGAGATTGCCTCGAGCAAAGGGCAGGGTTGACATGCAAGTAATTCCTTGCCTATACTTAATGCAAGTAACTACTTGCCTATGGTTGCCCATCGGCGCGATACGGATCTGCTGTTCAAAGCCCTGGCTGACCCCAGTCGGCGCAAGCTGCTAGACGTGCTGCACGCGCACGACGGCCGCACCCTTAACGAGTTATGCGAACACCTGAACATGACGAGGCAGGGCGTGACGCAGCACTTGGACGTGCTGGAGGCGGCGAACTTGGTCGCGACCGTGCGACGTGGTCGCGAAAAGCTGCACTTCCTCAATCCGGTGCCGCTGCAAGAGATCTACGAGCGCTGGATTGCGAAATTCGAAAAGCCGCGCCTTAGAGCGCTCTCGCAACTTAAACACCGACTGGAGAAAACCGATGTCTAGATCGACGTTTTTGTACGTGACTTACATCCGCACCACGCCCGACAAGCTGTGGTCAGCGCTGACCGACGTGGAATTCATGAAGCAGTACTGGTTCGGCATGCAGTGTGAAAGCAGTTGGACGCGCGGATCCTCATGGAAGTTGGTATCCGCGGACGGGACGATCTTCGACGAGGGCGAAATCGTAGAGGCCGAGCCGCCACGACGCTTAGTAATCCGGTGGCAGCACCAAAAAAGGCCCGAACTCAAGGCCGAAGGCCACTCGCTCTGCACCATAGAACTGGAACCCACGGCTGGGGCTGTCAAGCTCTCCATCACCCATGCCATCGAGCGCGAACCATCGAAATTTATTGAGGCAGTGTCTGGAGGCTGGCCGAAGATCATCTCGAATCTCAAGTCGCTGTTGGAGACCGGTTCGATTGCTCTGCAGGAGCCCTACCCAGCTCAGGGCACCCGCTGATCGCTACCTGAACGAGCCGGGCAAAAATCTGTTGACCCAAGTTGAGAAGGGAGGCACATGAACTATCTCTTAGGAACAGCAATCTTTGCTTTGTCCGTGGCGGTAAGCGCCCCTGTAGCTCAGGAGAAGCCCAGCAAGATGGCGTCGAACAGACACACAACCCGTGCAGTCCAGGCTTATGAGCATTCGTTCGCGGATGGAGCGATCTAATAAAACGATTGGAGCGCGGCTTCACCGAAGGGCCGATAGATTGGGGCAAGGAACAAATGATGTACCAGGAACCAAAGAAAACTATTAACGACTCACGCGCTGGAAGGACAACGAAGACCCGTGGATATGCGCCTGTCAACGGCCTGAAGATTTATTACCAAATCGAGGGGAGCGGCGATCCGATTCTTTTTATCCCGCCCGCTTTCGGATTTGCTGGGCGGGAATCTTTTCCTGAGCTGGTTCAAAACCATTCCGTGATAACGGTCGATCTCCAGGGAAATGGTCGCACGGCAGATATTCCCGAGCGTCCCATTTCGATCGAGCAGTACGCCGAAGACGTGGTTAGCCTCGTGAAATACCTTGGGATCTCAAAGGCCGACTTTATTGGTGCAAGCTACGGTGGCGACGCAGCAGCTGTGATCGCAATTCGCTATCCCGAACTTGTCCGTCGTGTGGTGACTTACGCAGCAACTTTTGCCCCTCCTCCGACCACCCTGAATCCTGAGACGACGCACTATGATCATTCTCCAACTGCTGAGACTAGAGACGTCCAATTTCAGAGAGAGAGCTACATGAAAGTCGCGCCTGATCCGAACTATTGGCCCAAGATTTACGAAAAGGTTGGCAAGATTCAGTGGAAAGGCTTTTCGAAAGAAGAATTGGCTTCCGTTAAAGTGCCGTTTCTGGTTGTTCAAGGAGATCACGATTTTGTTCGCATCGAGCACTCCGTTGAAACCGTCAAACTCATTCCGCACGCCGAGCTTGCGGTGATCCCGAGCGCAAGCCACTTCGCCTTATCTTCAGAACCAGAGAGGGTGATTCCAGTCATTAAACATTTCCTAGAAAAGTCTGAAAACCAACTACCGTTGGCTACTGCCAACGTTGGCTATCACCCGGGTGAAACCAGATAAATGACAAATCATCGCGATGTGCCCAGCGTATTTGACAGCAATCGTGGACGCAGCCTGCGACATTCGGCGGTCGGTTCCTGGCGATGACAGGACTACTTCTCCCACGTTCCTGCCCGTCATAAGCTGATCGTCTTCTCGCTCATGCGGACAGTTGCGCACCGCCCGGCGCGATATTTCCTCCTCTCTGGCTCAACGGTTCGTTAACCGTCAATGCCGGCAGCCATGCCGCCAGTCAACAGGAGCTTCCTTGATAACGGACGCAACTCTTGTGGGTGGTCACGAACGTATGCAAGAAGGCGGTATTTCTTCCTCTTTCCACGACCTGACCTTCCGTTCTCATTTGGGTCTTCGGCGAAGAACTCCGGCAGGCATGCCCCAACGCGGTCATAGATCGAAAGCCAAGTCCTCCTCACAAAAGAGAGTGAAACGCCAAGTTCTTTCGCCAAGTCTTCATCGGTTCCACCTTGCAAAGCCGCAGCTAACAGTCGCTGCTCGCTTCGTCTGAAAGCAAAAACCGGCCGCTGGTAGGAAAAAAGTGAAGTTCCCAGGAGCCACGGCTTCGCGAACGCCATCTCACGCGTCTCGCCCATCACGTGCAGAGTGTTGACGATTTGTTCCGGGCAGGCCGGAAGGGAATCTACGAAACGGCCGAGTGCAGCATCGAAGAAGCCGCCGCCGCTGTTTGCAATTCCTTCCACTCCCATCGGAGAGTCCGCCTGACCGATAAGCTCTTTGATGAAAAATCCGCGATGCAGTTCGATAAAGCTGCCAAATACAAAATTGAGGACCTCCACCCGCCTCGCATTCTCAACGCTGGTGACGGCATGCCAGCCGATGAGATTTAGTTCCCCGCGCGTGTTTGCCTCGCGCAATTGCCTGTCACTCAGAACCGGAGAATCACCGCGAGAGATCCTGCGAACTATTTCGGGGCCGATCCAGAAGAATGGCGGTGTTTTGATTTCGCGCAGGAAAGCGTCTGAAACGAAAACGCTGACGCCGGCTCCCAGAAAATCGAATTTATCACCGTGCAATTCCTCAAATACAACGGCTGTAAAGGCTTCGCTCCCAAGCAGTCGGAGCCAGGTTTTCCCCAACTCGGAAATCGCAGACCCATAGCGCGGGCGGTTAACAGGATGAACAGCCAGGATGTCCACGCATCTGCCTACGTCGTTCGGCCGCATTTGACGATAGCGCAACGTCATCGGATTGCCCGCGGAAGTTTGCCACAACGGAACTTTAGGGTCTTTTAAATCCCTTGTTTGTAGCACGAGATTTTCTACAATGTCACCTCATCAATCGATTGCCAGGGCGGGAGCACGACGTGACTGATCAATGGTCGCGAGAAACTTGTGGTTCTATCGCTGCTGTAGTAATCAGCAGTCGCTTTCAGCGATCAGCAACTCGTGTTTTGGATTCGCGCAATTTTTTCGATTTAGGAGAGACACATGAAACGAGCAACACGTTTCACACTATGTGTGGTTGTACTCGCGATTTGCGGCTTTGTCGTTAGTTCTCTTATCTCAAGGCCGAGCTTCAGTCAGGAATCGACTCCGGGCCGCCTCGCGGGCTCATGGAAGGCTTCGGTTACGCCGATCAGCCCACCTGGGCTGGACCCGTTTACCGATTTGCTTACGTTCACCCCAGATGGCTCGGTGATCGAAAGTCGGCGGCTGTTTGTGCCGGCAACCCCCTTTGGCGCTTTGCTCGAAACTCCCGGCCACGGCGCCTGGAGGCGCACAGGCGAAGCGCAGTTCGACATCCATTTCACGTTTTTGCTTCAAGGCGCAACCGACGGGAAGGACATCGGAACCGACAACGTGCACTTGCAGGTTTCGCTTGATTCCGCCGGCACACTCCTTTCAGGGATGTTCGAGAGCACTGTGAAGGACCCTTCAGGAAACGCGTTGTTTACGGCTACTGGCACGTTTTCGGCCACACCGATTTAGGAAGTCAAAGAGAACCGAGGAGACAGAAAATTGCAATTCGAAAGACCTGTTTTGTAGAAGCAACGAAGAGTTTACGGGAGCGACATGAGCAATTCGGATCCGACAGAACGGGAGAACATCTACGGGGAGCGCAGCGCCGCTACTCTTCAAGATCAGTTGGAACGTCGCCTGCTGCATTGGTATATCAACACGACGGGTGTTGCTCCTTACGAAAAAGATCAACGGCGCGCACCACCGTTCTATTTCAGCCGCCGCGCGCCGGACCCAGGCTGGCAGCAGGCGCTGCTGGATGGATGAACATGGCGGAACCCGTTGGGAAACGAATTAAGAAGGTTGACCGAATTCTGGCATCTACATCCGAAATCCCCGCGATGCGACGCAGGCTCGGCATTCTCGCATTCGGCTTGGTCATAGCGTTCGCAGCTGGATTAGCGACAGGTCAGACTGGCTCCTCTACCGAAACGCCGAACGATACTCGGATACTTTTTCTCGGCACTGCCGGTGGCCCTCCCTTGCGCCTCGATCGCTCGGAGCCTTCTACGTTGCTCATGGTGGATGGCCGCCAGTATCTGATCGATTGCGGAATTGGCACGATGCGACGAATGCTGCAGGCGGGCATTCAATCAGAACAAATCAAGACAATCTTCTTCACGCATCTTCATTCCGATCACGACCTCGGGCTAGCTGATGTAATGGCCAACGATTACTTTCGGCTGCGTTCGCCCCGTTCAACACCATCTATTCATATTTATGGCCCGCCACAAACGAAAGAGCTTGTTGACGCGGCGTTTCGCTATCTCACCATCACAGTTCGGCCTTTCGCCTCTGAAAATCGTTCGGACTTTCAGGTGGTGAACGGAGAATTCACCAGTCCGTTTGTTGCGCACGAGATTGAGCATGAAGGCGTTATTTTTCAGGACGACAAGATTCGCGTCATCGCTGCCGAAAACACCCACTACGCGCTAATGCCGGAGGAAGATCGCAAGCATCTGAAATCTTTTTCCTATCGAGTCGAAACCCCGCACGGTGTAATTGTTTTCACCGGAGATACGGCTCCGAGCGATGCGGTGGCTCGGCTGGCAAAAGGCGCTGATGTGCTCCTGGCGGAAGTCTCCTATCGCGATCCTGAAGATCTGGATCAAACCGTGAATGTCATGGCCGCCAGAACCCATGCAACACCTGATCGCACCAAGACATTCCGCGCACACTTCCAGTTCGAACATCTCGATTCCCAGGGGGTTGGAGAGCTTGCCTCCAAGGCGCAAGTCAAATCGGTCCTGCTATACCATTACAACCCGACAGACAAAACAGACGAAGCAGCCTACGTGAGCGGCGTGAAGAAATACTTTGCTGGCACCGTGTTCGCTCCCGCCGACCTGGATCGGTACTGCCTCGCACCCAATGGAGACTCGCATACAAGCAACGTTCTGAGCCTCTGTGGAAACACGACAGAACTCCAAAATTCAGGTGAGTCCGGTACAAAGTTACATCCTTCCGAAACACCCTCTGGTCATCCGATCTCGACCGGGAATTCTAGCCCAAGCTCTTGCACAATACCGGTGAGCGAGCGCAAACAAGAGGAAGGTTGCTATGTGCTAGCTAATGAAGCGCTGGAGAGTTTGCCGCCCAGCCCTCTGTTCTGGCATTTGTATACTTATCCCACTACTGCGGCCGCTTCACAGGCGAAAGGAACGTCCTCTGGAAGTGTCGTTGAGTCGTTCGGGAAAATTTGGCTATTCGAGCTAGCTCCCGCTGAGTGGAAACCTCCCAGCGGAGAACGGGTTGCCGTCATCGGGCCGCTGCCAGTTACACCTGCGAAGAAATATTTTGCCCGCTATATGGAAAGCATCGAGGCGCCGACCGTGACGGGCACTCCGGTTCACACTCATCCGGGCCCTGAGGCCTGGTATCTACTACACGGCGCTCAATGCCTGCGGACACCGAATAGAACATTCGTAATTCACGCTGGTGAGACAGGCTTCGTTCCTGGTGGCGAACCGATGATTTTGAAGCCCAGCGGAACCGAACCTCGCCACTCCATCGTTCTGGTTTTGCACGATGCTGCGCAACCTTGGAGGACTAAAACTGAAGTGTGGAAACCTCAGAGCCAATGCCCGCAGTAATCGAAAGCAGCCTCTGAATAAAAAGGCGGCCCCACGCCTTCCATCAGATCCTCGGCTTTAGCCTCTGACTCGCCTTTATGCCCGCGGCTTCTTGAACGGTAATGATCTGATCGGCAGCAATGTTGCTGAGACTATCGCGTTGGCCACTCGGCCATTCGATTTCTACGCCATCAGCTTTCGTTGAATTGCCCAGGCCGAACGTAAGCACGAGTTCACTTTGGGAAAGGTAGCTTGAGCCGCTGCGCATCATGAGCCACTGATTGTTGCCGCCGGACTGCACGCGCACAATCGCTCCGATGCCGTCGCGATTCGATTTCGTGCCCTGCAGCTTCACGCGCAAGCTGTGGCTGCCTTTTGACTCATTGCGGAAAAGTTGCGCCGGACCACCGTTGGTCGTAAACGCCAGATCGAGATCGCCATCGTTATCGATATCGGCATAAGCAGCGCCGCGGCCGACGCGAGGGCGCGCAAAATCGCTTCCCATCTGTTGCGTAACTTCGGTGAACTTGCCATTGCCTACGTTGCGAAACAGATGCGGAGGCTCGGCATAGCGCACGCGCTTCTGAATGTTTTCGATCTGGTCTTCGATGTGGCCATTTGCGACGAAAATGTCGAGCCAGCCATCGAGGTCGTAATCGAAGAAGAAGCAGCCGAAGCCGAGCGTAAGCAGACTGTCGCGGCCAATCTCGGAAGTAGGCGCCGCGTCGACAAAGAGTCCGTGACCCTCGTTGTGGAACAACGACAGCATTTGATTCGAAAAGTTTGAAATCAGGATGCTGGGATTTCCGCTGTGGTCGTAGTCGGCAGCATCGATTCCCATTCCGGCGCGCGCGAGTCCTTCTTCGCTGTAGGCAATGCCGGCGGTAACGGCGGCTTCAGAGAAGTGTTGGCCTTTCTCATTCACGTAGAGCTTGTTGGGTTGGGT
This sequence comes from Terriglobales bacterium, assembly GCA_035764005.1. Classification (NCBI taxonomy): domain Bacteria; kingdom Pseudomonadati; phylum Acidobacteriota; class Terriglobia; order Terriglobales; species Terriglobales bacterium. The sequence goes on along the minus strand of DASTZZ010000031.1, from coordinate 70,208 downwards.
GTCGTTCGAAATAACAAAATCAGGCCAGCCGTCGCTGTTGTAGTCGAGAATGGCTATGCCGAGAGTTTTCGAAGTTGCGTCCAGTAATCCTAGCTTCGCGGTAGCATCTTCAAATTTGCCACCGCCCAGGTTGTGCCAAACGCGAATCGAGGCGCCTTTGTACGACTCCGGAGTGCAGTACGACTTGCGCTTGCCGTCGATGCTGCAATAGATGTCCTGCTTCGGCGACCATTGCACGTAGTTAGCGACGATTAGATCGAGCTTGCCGTCGCGGTCGTAGTCGATCCACGCCGCGCTGGTGCTGAACTCCTGTACGCCGGCGAGTCCGGACTTTTGCGTCACATCGGTAAACGTTCCATTGCCGTTGTTGTGGAACAAGCGGCTCTGGCCTACGGCGCTGATGAAAACATCGTCGAATCCGTCGTTGTCGAAATCACCGACCGCTATGCCCATGCCGTACATGCTCACGGCAAGGCCTGACCTCTGCGTCACATCTGTGAAAGTGCCGTTGTGATTGTTGTGATACAGCTTCAGCGTTGATGGCCGCTTCGGCGCGCCCGGCCAATCTTCTCCGTTGGCAAAGAGAATGTCCTGGTAGCCATCGTTGTCGTAGTCGATGAAGGCGACGCCCGCACCAAGAGTTTCCGGCAGATAGCGCTTGCCAGTGGCGCCGCTGTTGTGGACGAAGTGGACTCCACTCGACTGGGTAATATTGGTAAACCCGCCCTGTTGGGCCAGAGCGGCGGTGCTTCCCAAAGCGAAACTAATACCGATACAGCAGGAGACAAATCTGTTCATCAATGACCAGTAGGAAGAAATGATGGAAAGCGCGATTGTGCCACACGCGGTCGTGCGGGCACTTGCGCGGTTTTGACCTGCCGAGTTGGAGGAGCCAGCGGGGCGCTCTCGTGCTCGTGAATCGCCTGCCGCTCGTTGTTGTCCTCGGGATGCGAAAGCCGATACGGACCAGTGAGCGCCTGCGCAGCCTCATTGGCCTTGAATCGCAGATAGCGCTTTTCGAACTCGGCTGCCTGCTGATTGTTGCCGAGCCCGCGATAGCAGAGCATGAGATTGTAATTCGCCTGCAGGTCCTCGGGATCAATGGCGATCGTCTTCTTCAGCTCATCGACGGCGTCTTGATATTTGTGCTGCAGGAAAAGGATCCGGCCGATGTCGTCGATCACTACCCGATCCTGCGGGTATTGCTGCGCGGCGAAACGCAGATGCTGCAGAGCTTCGTCGTATCGTCCTTCGTTGCGCAGAGCGCGTGCGTAGAAGTAGTGCGTGCGCGCGAGGCTGTTGTCCATTGCCAGCGCTTTTTCCAGAACCTGCTCCGCATGCTGGTCGTCGCCCTCCTGCACAAAGACGCGGCCCATGTTGACGAAGCTGTCGGCCTTGTTGGGATCTGCTTGCGATGCTGCCTGGAAGGCATCGAGTGCGCCTTTGAGATCGCCTTGCAATAGAAGACCGATTCCGTAATCGTTCCAGCGCTCCCAATCCTGTGCCTCGTAGACGCGCTTTGGCTCCGATTTGGGAACATTCTTCGCGACCACCGGCAGCGTGACTTCGTCTTCCGCAATTGTGGTGATTGGGAGAGTGGGAATGTACTTCAGCTTGCCCGAGACTTGAGCTGTGCTGCCATCGAACGATACTTTGCGATCGTCATACGAGGGCGACATCTGGCTCGCCCCTCCCGTGCTCTCGCCCGCGTACGAAAACTGCGTGTAGTACCAGGAGAACTTGCGATAGTTCAGCTTGGCTTCGAGCTTGATCTTGCTGCCGGCGTTCTCGGGTATTCGTAAGCGGTAATGGACTGTGTCAGCGGCCCCCGGCGGGATCAGCTTTACGTAAACCAGCGCGCGCGCCGACCAGGCATTGCGCTTGTTGATGGGATTGCCATGGTCGTCGATGCTCTGCGAGCGGTAGAAATGCGCGCTCTTCTCCACCGGACCTTTGCCGTCGTCCTCGACTTTCCCGCTCCAGAACAGGACCTGGCCTTTGTCGTCGGTGGCCTTGAGTTCAAGCCAGACATCGAAGGCATCGACCGTGCCGCCTGGGAAGAAGTGTCCGACCTTGCGCGTGCGCACGACCACATCGACGCGCTCGGTGTCGCCGCGACGCAAGGCAGGCTGAACTTTATTCAAAGGTGCTGTAACTTCAAACGGCTCGGCGTTGTTCGTTGCTGTGCCTGGAGCTGTGTTCTGCTCCGCTTCTTCGCCAACGGCAAACGTGGTTGAGAGCTCTCCTCCGGGAACATTGGCCACACTCTTTGCTGTTCCCGTTTCGGGAGAGACAGCGAAAATATCGACGCTGATGACTCCATTCTTCAAGAAGTTGAGAACGGCCGCCATCTGCTTCTCGTCCTGATTCGCGGTCGGAAGCGCGGTGTTAGCCGCAGGGAAGCGATGCGAGTGCAGCTTGCCATCGGTGGTTCCGTAGTCCGTCGACTCAACCAGCGGCATATGGCAATCGAGGCAGCGCTGCGGCTTGGGCGGGTAGTAGAACGATCGCGCGCCCAGTCCGGAGATACCGCTCGCCTGCCAATTGTCATAGTCGTTGAATCCGCGAATCCACCGGTAATGATTCACCGGAATGTCCAGGTGCACTTTGTGGCAGCTCGAGCAGAACTCCGCCGAGTGCTGATCGTGCATAAATGGCTTGAAGAACGCTCGCCGATGCGGCTCGGGATTTAGATAGACCGAGTAGTCATGCAGCCAACGGATGACAGGATTCTTGCTCGCGGCGAGTTCGTGCAGTTTGGGATATTTCAGAACGAAGTCAGCCTGCCCCATCGTGCTCTTCACCTTCACGATGGAGTGGCACATCAGACAGCCAAGTCCGGCATTAGCTTCCGGCGTGTGGACGATCTCCTTAATCGGCCGATCCATCATGCCGCTGTAGAGCACAGATGGATCGTGGCATCCGCCGCACCACTTCGACGGATGGGTGCCGACTACGCCTTGCATGTACTCGATGCTCTTGCGGTACCACTGATTGTTGAATGACGAAAAGTGATGCGCCGAGCTGTTCCACTGATCGTAGACGTCTTTGTGGCAGCGCTCGCAAGCCTGCGACTCCATGAAGTATTTGGCCGGAATCAGCTTGCCGTCGGTAGTCTGTGCCGAACTGGGAAAGAATGAGCCTTTCGGACCGTCGCCTTCGCCGTCCATGGTGCCGGGGGCGATCTCAGGATTCTTGATGGGCGTCGATGCGGCCCAGCGATTCACGCGGGCATAGTGCGCTCCCCATCCGATGAGTGCGGCAATAGCAAACACCGCTGCACATTGCGCCGCCAGTTTCGCCGGCACTGCAGAAATCCAATTCTTCCCGCGCAACCAGCTGACCAGGAGCAACAGAACGCCCGCAAACGAGAGGACGGCATGCAGGAAGACGTACACAAGATGCGGGCGCGTTCCGCCCACAATCATGATCACAACGCCGGCGAGAACTCCGAGCACGAGCAGCGCGATTCCACTCTTCGCCAGCCGATCAAGACCGCGCAGTTTGCGCAGAATGAATGGAGCCGCCGCAATGGCCACCACCCCAAGCCCGACGTGTGCCAACGAGAGCCCGATGTAGAACAGGTTCGGCGCAGGAAATGCGTACAGATAGATGCCGGAGAGCGCGCCAAACCAAAGAAAGTACTTCGCCAGACTGCCTGGGGAAACGCGAGCCATTAGATGGAGAAATCCCAAGGAAAACTACACGAGATTGGAGGTTCTCTCGATAGTGCTTTTCTATTAGGCGTCAGGGATGGATTGTGAATGAGCTGTTTGAGGGTGCATTTACCATGTCGGCGTGATCAAAGCTGCCTTGGAAGTGATCAACGCGATGCAGGCCGCCGGCGTGATCGGCAGGTACGCCATAGGCGGAGCGGTTGCCGCAACGTTCTACCTTGAACCTGCTGCAACCGTTGACCTCGACATCTTCGTCGAGCTTCCAACCGCGGTTAAGGGTGCTCTCGTAAGTTTGAAGCCGATCTACGAGTACCTGGAAGGGCAAGGCTGCAGGAGCAACGGTGAGTACATCATCGTTGCCGAATGGCCAGTGCAGTTCCTGGTGCCAGCGAGTCCACTCGAACTGGAGGCGGTTGCAAGAGCGATTCGTGTCGAAGTAGAGGGAACATCCACGTGGGTGATGAGTGCGGAGCATTTGGTGGCAATCGCACTGCAAACAGGCAGAATCAAAGATTACAATCGAATCCTGCAGTTTCTCGAGTTCAAGAAGGTCGATCAAGGTAAGCTCCGAGACGTTCTCGAGAGGCATGCGCTCATCGCAAAATGGCATAAGTTTGAGGCTCAGTATCTTCGTGGGAGACACTAGACGAGAACAATTAGCTGCGCTTCCGTTTGCCGAGAAGCTGAGGATTCTCGATAAGCTTCGTGCACGCAGCATAGCCATCGCTGCGGCAGGTTTGAGGGAATACCAACCTGAAACTACTGAAGACCTGCCTTCTGTTCCGCAGGAAGAACACACCAAAGAGTCTGAATAGCAACTCTCTGATCCGAGCTGCTTCTCAACATCGTCCGCCTGCCACTCGGATACACTTGTTGTTCTTGCATGTCTGAACTTTATCCATTACTTCTCCTGCCGGAATTTCACGAACGCGTCTGGGGCACGAAGGACCTGAGCGCGTTTTATCCGTCACACAAAGTCGGATCTGAACCCATCGGCGAAGTGTGGCTTACCGGCGAAGGCTGCCGTGTTGCCAACGGCGCACTTCAGGGACGCACGCTGGGCGAACTCGCTGCTGAGCATGGAGAAGCGTTGAATGGAAGTCGCGCTCGCGACAGACGCTTCCCGTTATTGATGAAGCTTCTATTCCCGAAAGAGCGCCTATCGGTGCAGGTTCATCCCGACGACCAGGGCGCGAAGAAAATAGGCCAGACGTGCGGGAAAACGGAGTGCTGGTACGTGCTCACTGCTACTCCAGAAGCCACCGTTGGACTCGGACTGAAGCCAGGGATCAATCGCCGACAAGTTGAAGACTCTATCCACGCCAAGAACATGGAGCAGCTTCTCAACTGGATTCCCGTCAAAGTCGGCGACATGATCTACGTCGATGCCGGCACCGTACATGCGATCGGTCCAGGCTCCGTCCTCCTCGAAACGCAGCAGAATTCCGACACGACCTATCGCCTCTACGACTACGGCCGTCCGCGCGAGCTGCACATCGATCGCGGCTTGGAAGCGATGAAGGAAGTAACACGTGCCGGCAAGGTGAAGAGCCGCGGTGGAGACGGAAGAATCGTCCTGGTTTCGTCGCCTTCCTTCGAAGTGGACAAGATGTTGCTAAACGATCGGAAAGAACTGAGCACGGCCGATGCGTCGGGAAATTCTTCTGTTCACTGCATCGTCGGCCTCCGCGGTTGTGGAATCATCGAGAGCGAAGGGAAACCAGCGATCAGCGTTGGCCGCGGCGAGGCAGCGGTTGTTCCGGCCGAGTTGGGCAAATACAGTATTCGTCCTCAGTGGGAGTTCGAGTTTGTCCGCGCGTCTTTGCCTGGCGGCGTGAGTGAACCGGAAACCGATCGCGTGGCGGCATTGGCCGGATCTGTGTAGCGCCTTCGCAACAACCTTGGCCGCTTCTGGAAATCAGAGACTCTGGATTGCGCGATGAATCCTGCTCTGGACGAATCTTTCCACCGTCGCGACATTCCTTCCACACCACTGCCTGTGGATGCAATGTTGGAGATTCGGAGAATCCGTCTTGCTCGCATGACTGCGATCCAAGAATGCAAACCTGGACGGGATATCAGCCTCACATTTCTAAATCGCGACACAGGTTCTGAGTCCGCCAAATGAGGTTTAGAGAAAAATGTCCACTTTTCCAGAGCATTTACTACTGCTTCTGTCTTTATAGGTTCTTTTCTTTGATTGAAGTCACAGCAGTAGCTGATATAAGTTTGAACGCATACATTCGCAGGGGGTCCCGCCATCATGCCCGTCGCCGGAGCAAGCGTCGAGAACGTCGAGAAAACCACTATGACCACTAGCACCACTGCAAGTGCAGCCATGGAGATTGTCCTCACGCAGACTGAGTTGCTGAAGGAATTGACCGCGACTCAGGGAGTGGTCGAGCGCAAGACGACAATTCCGATTCTCTCGAATTTTTTGTTTGAAGCCGCGGGCGATCGCCTCACGATTACGGCCACTGATCTTGATCTGAGTTTGCGCACATCCTGTCCTGCGACAGTGAAGAAAGAAGGCTCATGCACGATCCCAGCGCGCAAGCTGTACGACTACGTGAAGCTGTTGCCCGAGGGCCAGGTCACCATCAAGCAGATGGAAAACCACTGGGTGCAGATTCGTGCGGGACGATCGAATACGAAAATGGTCGGCATGGCGCGCGCGAATTTCCCCGCGTTGCCGACGTTCCCTTCCGGCTCGGCAACAAAACTTCCGGTTGCCGTTCTGCGCAATCTGATCGCAAAGACTGTTTTCGCGATCTCGAACGAAGAATCGCGTTACACGCTCAATGGCGCGCTGATGGTGATCAAGGCAGAGTCGATCGCGATGGTCGCAACCGACGGGCATCGTCTTGCTCACATTGAAACCAAGGCCGACTTCCCCGGCGTGAACGGTGAGATGAAGACGCTCATCCCGCGCAAGGCAATGAACGAGCTGCGCTCGCTGATCGATCAGACCGATGAAGAGTTCATTGAATTCGCGAAAGACGATTCGACGCTCTTCTTCCGTATCGGCGGACGGTTGCTTACCTCCCGTCAGCTCACCGGACAATTCCCTAACTACGAAGCTGTCCTCCCGCGCGACAACAACAAAGCCGTAGTCGTAAGCTGCGCCGATCTGCTCGGCGCCATCCAGCGCGTAGCGCAATTCGCTGACGAGCGCTCGGGCGCGATCCGCATAAAACTCGATAAAGATGAACTTCGACTCTCGTCATCCTCAACTGATGCCGGCGAATCGGAAGACACGATCGAAACCAGCTACAAATCGGATCCGCTCATCGTCGGATTCAACTCGCAGTACCTGCTCGACTTCCTGAAGGTCACCAATTCCGGCGAAGTGCGGCTGGAGTTCAAAGACTCGCAGTCAGCCGGGCAATTACGTCCGGAGGGCAGTGGCGACGAGTACAAGTATCGTTACATCATCATGCCCATGCGGATTTGAGCGTGAGAATGGAATGAAAAAGGCCCGTTCATTCGGGCCTTTTTTATGATGTCTGGGTGAAAAAGAAGTGTGAGAGCAACATGAATCGCATAGAGATAGATCATCTAACCGAAGCTGAACTCGTCGATTTGAATCACCGCATCGTCCAGCGCCTGAGGCTGATCAGCCAAGTACGCGCGCACACTGCCATGCTGGAGTTTCGCATCGGTGATCGCGTCACATTCGAACCGGAGGGCAGAGCTCCTGTTTTCGGAATACTGACGCGCTATAACAAGAGGTCGGTCACTGTTATCACCGACGAGGGACATCGCTGGAATATACCTCCTCGTTTCTTGCGCCTGGCAGAAAGTAGCCCGGTATCGCCTGCAACGAGAGAAGGCGCTACGAACTCGCTGATTCCCTTCAACCGGAAGTGATTGAAGCTCCGCAGCACAGAATTACTGCGGGGTAAGCAATGGAAGCCGATCTAGCTTGCAATCCATACCGTCGGACACAACTCCAGAGCTCCCGCAATCTGCGCAATCGACTGCTTTGGCGATTCCGCGTGCTCTTTTCAAGAGTCTCGGGTGGAACCAGCAGCGCCGATCATCAGTGCGGAGCATTAAAATTGCAAGATGTGCCGAAATATAAAGAACCTGTTCAACTTCGACCCGCCGGTCACATCCGATGAAGTCCGGGATGCATCGCTCCAGTTCGTGAGAAAGATCTCCGGATTCAACAAGCCATCGCGCGCGAACGAAGCCGCGTTCTATGCAGCGATCGATGAAATTTCCGCCAGCGCGGAGCGACTGCTCCAGTCGCTCCAGACCTCCGCGCCAGCCAGGAACCGCGAAGAAGAAGCTGCCAAGGCCCGCGCACGCGCTCAAGAAAGATTTGGAATCGTCGGCTAAGCTTACGACGACGGCGGCGGTCTGATCGGCGACGGGTCCGCTGTTTCGCTCCCGTTTGACTGGAGAGTCGTTTCTCTTGCAGACGTTGATGAGGACAAACCCAAGCGGAATTAGTCGCGCACTCTGCGCTGAGCTATAGTGGAAAACCACCAATGCTCTAAGACACCAATCCCGAAGCGGCTGCGATTCAAGACGAAATCTTTCGCCGCATGACTCCGGAACAGCGCGTTCGCTTGGCGCTTGAGATGAGCGAATCGATGCGGAACGTAGCGCTTGCTGGACTACGCAGCCGGCACCCCGAGCTGGACGAGGCGGAGTTATCGCGTGAGCTCCTGCGACTCATGTACGACTTCGTATCGCCGTCCTAGTGAAGGACGTGGACGCCTTCCTAACGATTTCCAAAGGAGATTTTGACGCCGAGCTGTACTGACGCGATTTCCTTCTTCAAGATCTCTATGTGAATAGCGTCAGGCCTCAACGTCCTGATTGCGTCCCACAGTTCATACTGCAAGTCCTCACGGCGCGGCAATGGCCTCTTGGGGGTGGTTGAGAAATCTTGTAGCCTCAGGGTTTTGCCACGATAGCTGAGCGAAAGTCCAGGGAACCCTTCCATTGCTCTGCGGATCACTTCTGCGGACGGAGCGCACTTCGAATCACGATAGTTGTAGATCATTTGCGGTTTTACGCCCAATATCGACGCGATCTTCTGAGCACTTTGACGACCAAGAAGGTTCTTGATGTGTTTCGAAAACTCGCGTTTCAATTCGGGATCCGACGCTGATCTCGGCATAGCAAATGTATTTGGAAGAGTAACAAATATATTTGTTCCGCTTGCAAATATATTTGTTATGATTTTCGACGTCTCGAGTTGGTGTTAATCGCATCTCAACCGTAGCAACCCATGGCAACTGCTTCAGTTCGTCTCAGCGTTGAATTGGACCTGTACGAAACGCACAAAGCCGAGTGGCTCAACAATCACCGTGGCGAATTTGTGGTAATTAAAGGCAAAAGCCCGCTCGGCTTTTTCGCAGAGTTTCAAGCGGCATACCGCGCTGGGGTTGAGAAATACGGCATGGATGCAGACTTCCTGGTAAAGCGTGTGGTGGCCCAAGAGCCAGTCTTTTCCGTGTTTTGACGTGCCGACGTACTCGTCGCCACGTCGCGATCCTCCCGACCTGCAGAACTATGGCCCTCGTCTTGAGATTGAAGTCGGTCTTCCAATCGTAGGCACCAGTAGAAAAAGCCACGTTACCTCCAAAATGCCGGGGCTGATTGACACCGGTGCAGCTCGTACCGTCCTGAGTCCGGAAGCAGTTGCGAAATTGTCCTTACCGCTTGTGGATCGCAGAATCGTCACTCGAGTAGGTGGCACAAATGAGGTCGGAGTACACGTTGCTTCTGTCCGATTTCCAAATTCCAAACTGGCAACGATTGAGGTTATGCAGGTGCTCTGCTGTGCCCTGCCCGAACAACCCGTTCAGTGCCTGATTGGAAGAGACATTCTATCCAGATGGCTGTTCACATACGACGGTAAGCTCGGAGCTTGGTCAATCGATGAAGAAAGCAGAGCGCCTTGGATCGAACCCGAGGAAGAAGGACTGTGGAAGTAGCAGTGAAAAACGCTGGCGCGCCCTGAGAGATTCGAACTCCCGACCTACTGATTCGAAGTCAGTCGCTCTATCCACCTGAGCTAAGGGCGCGCTGCTCTCATTCTAGCTTGGTTCCACTCAAGGTCAACCTGGCATGCTTCGTCGGCTCACCCGGATGGACTTTTGCGGACTTCGCATCACCTCGGTAATCACTAGGCTAAGAACGCTTTCGTTGTACAATCCGCGCAATTGGGGCCATCTGGTCCCGTCCGGCCGTTTGTGTCGTCGCGCACACAATTCGTAAATCGACATCCCTGGCTCGTCGCGCTCGTAGCCCTTGGGGCGGTGCAACTGGCCAGCTCCGGGATTCTGCAGGGGGCGACCCTTGCGGCATTTGCCGACGTGCTTCAGTTCACCATCATGCTGCTGATGGTTGTCGGCACGGCGGTGAATATTCCGCGATCCGAGGGCGCGGTTCGTGGATTTTGGACGCTGATGACCGTCAGCGCGGCGATGTGGGCCTTCGATTATTGGATGTGGGTGTACTACGAAGTCATCCGCCGCGCGCATATGCCAACTCCGCAGCCCGGGGACATACTTCTTATCCTCCACGTGGTCCCCATCATGATGGCATTGGCGATGCTGCCGCATCGCCTCACCAAAGATGGGTCTTCGATCGCAAGCCGGCTTGAATTCGCCCTTATCGCGTGCTGGTGGATTTATCTGTACTTCCAGTTCACGTTCGTCTGGCAAATGCTGCACTACGAAGCAGGCCCATTTCATCGTAATTTCAACTTGCTTTATCACGCGGAGCTCGCGACCGCCATCGTCGGCTTGTTTTACCTTGCGCAGCACAGTTCCGGAGCATGGCAGGAAATTTACAACCATTACCTGATCGGATTCCTGATCTACGCTCCCACCTCCGCAATCATCAACATCCTTATTCAGCAGGGGAGCTACACCAGCGGCGGGTTATGGGATCTTCCGCTCACCATCTCCATCGCTTACATAGCCTGGATTGGATTCCACGCGCGCAAGCTGAATCCGCAACCGGACGGAAAACGGCAAGAGCGCTATACCGGGCTTGCAGTTCCAGAATGGGTCGCAAGCTTTGCGGCAGCCAGCATACCGGCCATTGCCCTGTTTTCGTTTGAGCGGCTGCAGGATCCGCCGGAGGTGCGTCGCTTTCGCATTGCGCTCAGCTTTGTAGCCATGCTGGTGATAGCAATTCTCATCTTCACGCGCCAGCAGCTTCTCAATCGCAGGCTCGCGCATCTTCTGGACGACTCTAAGCACGCCTACGACAACCTCGAAAGACTGCAAACGCAGGTGATGCTCTCCGAAAAGCTCGCCTCGATTGGACGGCTGGTATCCGGTGCAGCCCATGAGCTGAATAATCCTCTTACCGCCATCTTGGGCTATTCAGAATTGATCGCCGACGACCAAAGCGTGCCCGCGGCGCAGCGCGGATTTGCGGAAAAGATCTCTCAGCAAGCCCGTCGCACCAAGAATCTGGTTTCAAATCTGCTCTCGTTTGCCCGGCAGACTCCACCGCAAATGCGGCTAACGGACATCAATGCGCTCGTCAACAACGCGTGCCAGCTCAGGATCGGCAGCTTGTCGGGAAAGATTTCATTGGTCCGCGATCTAAACGCCGATCTTCCACCGGTGGTAGGCGACGACAACCATTTGTTGCAGGTCTTCCTTCACGTACTCAACAATGCCGTGGACGCTGTCGAAGAAGTCGGTGGCGGCCAAATTACCGTCCGAACCCGTGCCAACGATGATCGAGTCGTCGTAGAAATCTCCGACACTGGCCCGGGAATCACCGAACCTGCGCGCGTCTTCGATCCCTTTTACACGACTAAACCTCTTGGACAGGGCACCGGGCTCGGACTTAGCGCTTGCTACGGCATCGTCCAGCAGCACGAAGCGACCATCGAGTGCGAAAACTTGCAGCCGCACGGTGCGCTGTTTCGCATCACTTTCAAAGCGGTTCCAAAACCAACTCCTCCAGAAGTCGCAACCGTCTCCTAGTCAGCAAAGCCGCAGATATAATTCCCAACCGCATCGCCAGAGCATGGCCGACGCGAAACGATTCAATGTGCCTTGACTCTCACCTTTACAATGGCAAATCGATTTACCAGGAGGCTTATTTTGATTCGACCGATCGTGCGGTTGTGCTCTGTGCTGTTTCTGCTTGCCACCCTCTTCGCGCAAACCAATGCGCCGAGCAGTACCGGTGCGCAGTCGCTGGATCCTGCAGTCGAACGGCGGGTCGATTCCATCCTGAGCCGCATGTCGACCGAGCAGAAGATCGACTATCTAGGCGGAGTCAGAGGTTTCTATATCCGCGGATATAAAGAACTCGGCATTCCCGAATTGAAAATGTCGGATGGACCGGTGGGTGTCCGCAATTATGGACCATCGACGACCATGGGCGGAATCGGACTAGCCGCCTCGTGGGATCCGGCACTGGTTGAGCGCATGGGCAAAGTGCTCGGCGAAGATGCGCGCGCGCGCGGAGTGCACTTCCTGCTTGGGCCGGGCGTAAACATTCATCGCGCTCCAATGAATGGCCGCAACTTTGAGTACTTCGGCGAAGATCCATTCCTCGCGGCGCGCACCACCGTTGCGTACATCGAAGGACTGCAGAGCCAGGGCGTGATCGCAACCATCAAGCACTACATGGGCAACAACTCGGAGTACGACCGCCACAACAGCGACTCCGAGATCGATGAGCGCACCATGCGCGAGATTTATTTTCCGGCATTTGAGGCAGCGGTGAAAGAAGCTCACGTCGGCGCGATCATGGATTCCTACAACTTCATCAACGGCGAGCACGCTACGCAGAATTCGTTCATCAACACCGATATTGCCAAGAAGGATTGGGGATTTGACGGCATCATCATGTCCGATTGGGGCGCGACGTATGACGGCGTCGCTGCAGCGAATGGCGGACTCGATCTGGAAATGCCATCAGGCAAGTTCATGAATCGCGACACGCTCCTGCCTGCGCTGCAATCCGGGAAAGTATCGCAGCAGACCATCGACGATCACGTGCGCCGAATCCTGCGCACGGCGATTCGCTTCGGCTTCTTTGATCGCGATCAGACCGAGGCAAGCATTCCCAAGCTCAACCCGGAAGGCCGCGAAGTCGCGCTCGAAGCCGCGCGCGAGAGTTTCGTCTTGCTGAAGAACGAAGGCGATATCCTGCCTCTGAATAAAAGCAGCATTCGTACCATTGCAGTCATTGGTCCCGATGCCTATCCGGCACAGCCGGACGGCGGTGGCAGCGCGCACGTAGTGCCCTTCCATGCCGTGAGCTATCTCGAAGGACTCACAAGCTATTTCTCCGGCCAGGCGAATGCTCCGAAGATTCTCTACAGCGCTGGGCTGAAGTCATTTCGGGAAATGGCCGAAGCGACCGACTTCACCACAGACGAGAACAATGGGGAAGCCGGATTACGTGCCGAAGAATTTGACAACATGACGCTGAGCGGATCGCCGGTGCGCACGCACGTGGATCGTCACGTGAATTTCGGCTCCGACAGCTACGAGGCTCCCACTGGAGTCGGCTCGATTCGCTGGAGCGGCTACTACACCGCGCACACCGGCGGCCCACATGACTTCTTCGTACTCGGGCCCGGCGAGAACGGCGGATATCGCTTATATGTCGACGACAAAATCATTGCCGATAACTGGGAGCGCGCGACCGCGATCCTGAACTTCGGAACGCTGACGCTGGAGCCAGGCAGCAAACACAAAATTCGCCTCGAGTACTACCGCCACAACGCATGGGGACCGAAGCGCGTGCTGCTTGGAGTGCTGCCTGCATCCGAAGCTGTCGATGCCGAGGCGAAGCAGATCGCATCGAGCGCTGATGTCGTTTTTCTGTTTCCTGGATTCGACAACACAATTGAGACTGAAGGCGGCGATCGTACATTCCGCCTGCCTCCGGGTCAGGATGAACTCATAAAAGAAATCACGGCGGCGAATAAGAAGACAATTGTCATACTCACCGCCGGAGGCAACGTCGATATGGCGCCCTGGGTCGATCAGGTGCCTGCACTCATGCACGGCTGGTATTCCGGCGAGCAGGGCGGCACCGCTCTCGCGCAACTCGTCTTTGGCGATTACAGCCCGTCAGGACATCTGCCGATCTCGCTCGAACGCCGCTGGGAAGATAACGCGACTTTCAACAGCTACTATCCGAACGATGGACCAAAACGGATCAAGTACACCGAAGGCGTCTTTGTCGGCTATCGTCATTTCGATCATGACAACATCAAGCCACTCTTCCCATTTGGATTTGGGCTTTCCTATACAAGCTTCGGTTTCAAGAACCTGAACATCTCTCCAGCGAATCGAGGTCCGGTGACTGTGAGCTTCGACGTCACCAACACAGGTGGGCGTGCAGGAGCTGAAGTCGCCCAGGTATATGTGGGAGCCGCGCAGAGTTCGGTTCCGCGTCCGCCCAAGGAATTGAAGGGATTTTCCAAAGTGCTGCTTCGTCCCGGCGAAACGAAGCACGTTTCCGTCTCGCTCGATTCGCGAGCGTTCTCGTACTACGACGTGAAGACGCACGGATGGAAGATCGATCCCGGAACTTACAACATCTACGTCGGAAGCTCGGATGCGGATATCAAGCTGCAAGGCAAGGTGAATCAATAACAGAACCGTCGGCGGTAGCCGATGGGTCGGAGATCGCCGAATGGCGAGCTCCGAGTGCAACGATACTGTCCTCGATTGTGGAGAACGCAGCCGCAACAGATGCCGCTGCCCCACCGACCGCGTCGGCCGTTCTGTCACTCATCAAACGCGAACGGTACTTTAGTAACCAAAAAAGACCTAAGCGTAATACCGAGAATCAAGGCTAATATCCCCTAATCGTGCAGCAATCAGAGTAGTTCGTGGTATAAACCGAATTGCCCTACCCCAGTACCTCGGTAAATTAACCCTGAAATCGAGGGCGCGAATAAGGAGATGCAGTTTGTCCGACGCTAGAACAGGCAGAAGGTTCCCTCTGAATCTGCCGATTACCATCCGGGAGGGAGAGTCCGCCGATCAGACCTCGGGCACCACACAGAACGTGAGTGCCGCCGGCGTGTACATTCACGCTGACGCGGAGCTGCAGGTCGGCTCTCAGATTGAATTCGAGATTACGCTTCCGTCCGACATCATCGGAGGCAACAACGATGTGCGCGTGCGTTGCCAGGGACGCGTGGTGCGCAGAGAGCGTCCGCAGGGAGACAAGGGCGGCGTGGCCTGCGTGATCGATAACTATAAATTCGTGCGTGGCGCGCAGCAGTGATTTTTTCGCGCGGGCAAAACGCCTGCGCGATTTATTTTGCCCAGTCGTGAGACTGGAAAGAAGAACGAGGTCGGCGACGAGTCGCCGCATTACCAATGCTTAAGATTATTCTGGCCGATAGCCAAGCCATATTCCGCGCCGGCGCCGCCAAGGTGCTGGCCGTCGAAGACGATTTCCGCATCGTCGCGCAATGCGAAAACACCGACCGCATGATGGTCGCGCTGGAGAGCTTCCGCGCCAACGTCCTCATCTTTTCCACCGCGATGCGCGTGGACATTCGCCAGCTCGTCGAAGCCGCGAAGAAGATCAAGACGCGCCTCATCATCGTCATCGAAAGCGCCGACAACAGCGCGCAGTACTTGCAGCTCGGCATCAGCGGCGTGGTCTTCCGCAACGTGAGCGGAGCATCGCTGGTCGAGTGTGTGCGCAAAGTCTCTCGCGGCGAAACCTGGGTTCAGGACGCCGGAGCCGCCGCCGAAGCGACGGAGAACGACATCGTCGGAGCGCGCGTTCGCGACCGCCTCACGCCTAAAGAGCTGCGCATCGTTGCGTTGATCGTTCAGGGATTCAAGAACAAAGAGATCGCCACGCAGCTCGGTACCACCGAACAGGTGATTAAGAACTATCTTCGAAACGTCTATGACAAGATCGGTGTTTCCGACCGCCTTGAGCTCGCGCTCTTCACGATTCATCACCGCATCCTGAACGAAGCTGCTGCCGCGTTGGTGGGCAGTGCAACGAATCAGATGAGCAATTGAGAAAGCCGGCAGTCGGCACTCGGCATTCAGCAGTCGGCTAAACCCAAAATCAAAAACCCAGCCTTTGGCTGGGTTTTGTTCTGCTCTCTACGAATCCACTGCTGTCCATCCGGACAAACTAATAACAGCAAATAATCACTGTCTTCCCTCGCGCCGCCGCCGAGCTGTTTTCGGCACCTCATACTTCGTTTTGCGGCGCGGGGGACCTGCTTTTCGACTTCTCAACAGCAGGCCCCCCGTGCCGCAAAGCAACGTGTCTAAGTTCGGATCAGGCTCTTGGCGGCACGAGGGATGACAGTAAATAAGGGATGTAGACCATGAATGCGACCGGCCTTGGTCCAAAGAAAGTCCTAATAATTGCTGTGAGGATGTTTTGCCGAATGCCGAGTGCCGAATGCCGACTGCCTTTCTACTGCTTACTACTGGTCTTCTTCGCCTCCCCATCGCGCTCCTGGTTCTTCAGCAGCTCGTTAACGATGGTGACCAACTCTTCGGGATTGACTGGCTTTTCGAGGTAGAGATCGGCGAGAGGCTCAGCAGCTTGAAACGCCTCGGCCACGTATCCGGAAACAACAACAACCGGCATGCTGGAATGGTCTTTCGCCGCCTGGACAACCGCCCGTCCATTGGCATCACCAAGCCGCCAATCGGTCACGACGGCGTCGTAGGCGTTGTGGCGGAGCTTATCGATGGCATCGCGCGCCGAGGTGCAGGCGGTCACGGAGTGTCCTGCCGATTCGAGGATGGCGCACTTCAGAGTTACAACGTGGGGCTCATCATCCACGCAGAGGATGTTTGCCATACGGGTCCTTAATCCGCGTATCGGCCAGGAGGCAAAAAGCGCCGTATAGCGCCGACTGCAGCTATTCTCAGGCACCGTAACGAATGTGTCAATTCGGGCCGCAGGAACCCAGCCGGACACCTCCATTCGGTGCTCCAGGTAACCTCCGGCATGTGCCATAATTCGCCCATATCCCCGAGGTGTAAATGTCCATCGCTCTGGTAAGCGAACAGCTTAAGTTCATCCAATTCGATATCTCCGACACAATCGCCCGCATCACGCTGAATCATGCGCCATACAACGTCCTCACCGTCCCCATGATGACGGAGATGGCGCAGTGCATCGAGAGCCTGAACGGCCGCAATGACATCAAAGCCATCGTCGTAGGCTCCTCGCAAAAGACGTTTTCCGCCGGGATCTCGCTCGAAGACTCCAAGCCCGATCGTGTCTTCCAGACGCTCGAAGCTTTCAACCGCGTCTTCTCCGCCATTCGAGAGATCTCGAAGCCGCTGATTATGGTTGTGAATGGCCCCGCCATCGGAGCCGGCTCGGAACTGGTAGCGTTCGGCGACATGGTTATAGCCACTTCCAGCGCGAAGTTTGCTCAGCCGGAAGTGAAGCTCGGAGTCTTCCCGCCATTCGCGGCAGTCATGCTGCCCCAACTAATCGGCCCAAAGAAAACCTACGAACTGATCCTGACCGGTGAAGCTCTTAGCGCAGAAGAGGCGCTACGCCTGGGATTCGTAAACAAAGTAGTTCCCGAATCGGAACTTGACAGCGCAGTCAAGGCCATTCTCGCCAAAATCGCCGAATTCAGCGGCCCGGTCCTTGAAGTCACAAAGAAAGTGATCGGCAGCTCCATCGGCCTGCCGCTCGATGAAGCCATGAAGAAGTCGCAGAACATCTACCTGAACGAGCTGATGAACCTACAAGACGTGCAGGAAGGTCTACGCGCAGTGCTGGAGAAACGAAAGCCGGTCTGGAAGAACAAGTAAGAGCCTAGAACAATCTTCTCTGCTCTATTCGCAACGCAACGCAACTATAGGATCAACTCGCGTGGCACGTCGTGCTGGCAAGAACGCTGCCAGGAGAGCCACTGCTACCAGCAGAAGCATGACTGCAATCAGCGTTGCAGGATCGCCAGGCTTAACGCCAAACAAAAGCTTTGTAAGCAATCGGTTGACTGCTAGCGCCGCCCCTACTCCCACGGCCACCCCAAGGAGCGCAACCGCGATGCCCTGCACGACCACCAGACGAATGAGGTTTGCGCGGCGCGCGCCAAGAGCCATGCGAATACCGATCTCTCGCGTGCGCCGCGTTACCTCATAAGACATCAGACCGTACAGGCCGATGCACGCGAGAAGCAGCGCGACAGCTCCGAAGTAGCTGGAGAGCTGCGCCACCATGCGCTCCTGTCCGAGCAGCATGTCAATGTGTTCGGACTGTGTCTTAACGCGCATCATTGGCAGGTTCGCGTCACGCTTGTAGATCAATTCCCGAATTGGCACAATCAGCGCTGTCG
This sequence comes from Terriglobales bacterium, assembly GCA_035764005.1. Taxonomy (NCBI): domain Bacteria; kingdom Pseudomonadati; phylum Acidobacteriota; class Terriglobia; order Terriglobales; species Terriglobales bacterium. Next base: position 52,223 of record DASTZZ010000031.1, on the reverse strand, counting down.
GATTGTTGGCTGTCCGCACCTCGAAAGCAGCCTGGGAATGCGTGAGCGGAACATAAATCGTCGGAAAGATGTCGCGCCGAAGGCTGTTGTACTTCGCATTGCCTGCGATGCCGACAATGATCCACCCTGGTTCTACGTTCGGACGATCGGGATCTCCGCGGCCATCGTCCGCGCCGAAGTGCTGGCCTAATGGGTTCAGCCCCGGATAGTACCGTTTCGCGAATTCCTCATTCACCACCGCCGCGTATGGCACACGTGTATCCGGAGGTCCGCCTTTCTGACCGGGAATCATGGCCATCTCGAGATTGCTGTTGCGCTCGGCATCTGCATATTCGCCCGGCGTGAATATTCGGCCTGCGAGCAAAGGAATCTTCATGGTGTTGAAGAAATCCGTGCTTACCGGCATCCAATCTGCTTCTTTTCGAACCGGCTTTGATTCTCCCGGCGGAATGAAGTTGAAATCAGTCCGCATCCAACTGCCGGCCAGCAGCGGCGCCTGGCTGTAGCTCACGGATTGCACTCCCGGCAATCCGGAGATCTGATCGTGAAGATCGCGATAGAGCTGGTCAATCTGGTCGGGCTTGTATCCTGCGAGACGCGGATTCAATTCGAACGTCAGCACGTTGCGCGTGTCGAAGCCAGGATCGAGATTCTTCAAATTGCGCAATGTGTTCACGAGCAAGCCAGCGCCCATGAGCACCACGATTGCAAGAGCTGCTTGAAGCGCGACCAGCAGATTCCCGATATGCAACAGCCGGCTGCGTCCCTGCTGAGCCGACCGCGACGACCGTGAATCCTGCTTCAGCGCCGGCGTGAGGTCAAGCCGCAGGGAACGCAACGCCGGAGCTAGTCCCGACAGAATTCCAGTCAGAAGAGAAACTGCGATCGTGAACATCAGCACGCGAATGTTGAGTGCAGACGTGAACCACACCGGGCGATCCTGTCCGCTGGCGATCTGGGCGGCTATCGCATGAGCTCCCCACCATGCCAGCAAAATGCCCAGCAAGCCGCCGGCAAGCGCAAGAATCACGCTTTCGGTTACCAACTGCCGTAGCAGCCGGCGGCGCGTCGCACCGAGGGCGAGGCGCACAGCAATCTCGTGCCGCCGCGCGGTTGCGCGCCCGAGTACGAGTCCCGCGACATTTGCGCACGCGATCAGCAACACGATGGCTACGCCAACCATCAGCACGCGAAGTGGATCTTTGAATTGTCCGCTCTGCCCCACCAAAGCATCCTGCGCCGATACGAGCGTGATTTTAGGGGCGTCTTTTTGCTCAAGCAGCGGCTTCGCGCCATGTAAAACCTGATCACGGAAGAGCAGATCGACAGCAGCCTGGGCCTGCGAAGCCGGAACACCTCGCTTGAGACGCGCCACCATCAAGAGCCACCATGAAGTTGAATCTTCGTACTCGCGCTTGAAGTTCCGATTAAGAGCAGGTCGAAAGCTGATCGGAACCCACACGTCGTAACTCGCGCCAAAACTCAGGCTGAGAAACTTCGGTTCGGCCACGCCGACAATCGTGAACGGCACTCCATTCAGCTGCACAACTCTTCCGACGACGGCGGGCGAAGCTCCAAATTCCTTCTGCCAGTACGCATAATTCAGCACTGCGGCTGGCGCTGATGACGGGCGATCATCGCTGGGTTGTAACAAGCGGCCGAGGGCAGGTTGAACTCCCAACGTGGAGAAGAAGTCCCCAGAAACCGCCTGACCGCGCGCACTCGTGGCTGGGCCATTCCCGCTCAGAGCCATCGGGCCAACGCCGGCGAAACCTCCAAGACTGCTGAAGATGTGAGCGTTTTCGACTTGCTCAAAGAAGGCATGCGGAAAAGAATCGCCTTCAGGGTTCGAGCGATCTCGGCTGGGCGCGGTATCGCCGTAGCTTGAATAGCTGTGATACTTCGGTGATTTATGTGCGCTCCATCGCAAGACCACGAGGCCGCTTGGGTCGCGCACTGGTAGCGGTCGAAACAGGACTGCATTGATCAGACTGAAGATTGCAGTGTTTGCGCCAATGCCAACGGCAAGCGTGATGATTGCGACAGTGGTGAATCCGGGACTTTTGCGCAGCATGCGCAAGCCATAACGTGCGTCCCAGATGAACGATTCGAGAATGCCGACACCGCGCGCTTCGCGACACTGCTCTTTCGTGCGATCCATTCCGCCGAATTCGGCTCGAGCGCGACGAAGGGCTTCCTGCTTTGGCACTCCAGTGCGGTAAAGGTCTTCGGCATAGCTCTCGATATGGAAGCGCAGTTCGTCTTCCATCTCTGACTCGATACGTGAACGCTGAAAGATTGCTCGCGACGACGATCGTAACCGCGGCCAGATGGTCATGCGCGCTCCGATGACGCTTTGAGAATTCCCGCAATGATCTCGGTCATCTGATTCCACTTTGCGGTTTCAGACTCCAGCCCGCGCCTACCCTGTGCCGTTAGGCGGTAATACTTGGCTTTGCGATTGTTGTCCGACGTGCCCCACTCGCTTGTGATCCAGCCTTGATGTTCAAGCCGGTAGAGCGCGGGATAGAGAGAGCCCTGCTGAATCTCGAGCCGATCTTTTGAGATTTGCTGGATACGAAGCAGAATTCCGTATCCGTGCAGTGGGCCAAGAGAGATGGCCTTAAGGATCAGCATGTCGAGCGTGCCTTGCAGGAGTTCTGGTTGCCTGTCCACGAACTCTCCTAGATGTTCTAGGAATGTACGCCGCGACTCCTAGGTTGTCAAGGAGAGCGGATCTTGTCACATTAGCGCGAGACGCGCGGCCCCAACCAAACCTGCGTCGCTTCCTAGTAGCGCGCGCGTGATGAGCGTGTGTTTGCGCGCGGGCAGGCGCGGGTCGGGCTCGGTCGCAGCATAGACATAAGAGCGCTTGCGCAGGTCGGCGAACATTGTTGGTGCAAACGCTTCCCAGCCGCTCGCTAATCCACCTCCGAGGACGTACATAGGCAAATTCAACGCGTTGACCATTGCGCCTAAAACCATGCCCATGGTACGACCGACTACTTCGAAGATTTGCTTTGCTGCTTCGTCGCCCTGCATTGCATATTGAAATACCACTTTGGAACTGAACTCCGGGTTCTCGCTCATCGCGCGCGCCAGTTCGGGAGCTCGGCCTGTCGCGATTGCTTCTATTGCCATGCGCTTGACAGCAGTCGCCGAGGCGTACTGCTCGACGCATCCGCGATTGCCGCAGCCGCACTGCACGCCGTCGGGAACGACGGTGATATGGCCGCACTCGCCGGCCATGCCCATCAGACCGTGCCAGATCTTGCCTTCGAGGACGATGCCCGCGCCGACGCCGGTGCCAAGCGTGAACATGCACATGGAATCGACATCGCGTCCCGCACCCATCCACTTTTCGCCGAGTGCGGCGACGTTGGCATCGTTTTCCAGCGTGACACTGCCTTCCACGCGGCGTTGGATTTCATCGCGTACCGGATAGTTCGTCCAGTCGGGCAGATTAGGAGATTGCATCACCGTGCCCGTTGCCATATCGATAATTCCAGGCACGCCGATGCCTGTGCCGGCGAAGTGGAGCTGCCCATCGAACTTCTTGCGCAGCGCGCGGATCGCGTCACAAATGTCGCCGACTACCAGATCGCGTCCGCGCTTCACTTCGGTGCTGGTGGTGATGAGTTCGAGTTGCTTACCGTTGGCGTCGAGCGCAGCGATCCGCATGTTGGTGCCGCCCAGATCGACTCCAATGGCAAAGCCTTGTGAGTTATCGGTCATCTTTGGCCTTGGGGACGAACTGCAATTGTAAGGGAAAGCGGTTTTTCACCACCGAGGTGTGCAAGTCAGTACCGTTCGCGGTAGCGAATGGGTGAGAGTAGCAGTTGAGGCAAACCCATCCGCTACCGCGGACGGTACTGACCTCCGTGTTCTCCGTGACTCCGTGGTGAACAGAGCTGATCAGCCTTGACACTTGGGACAGTAGTGCGTGCCGCGTCCGCCGAGGACGATGCGCTTTATGGGCGTGCGGCACACGAAACACGGCTGGCCGGTGCGCATGTACACCCTGTGCCGAAGCTGGAAGAAGCCCTCTTCTCCCTCGGCATTTACATAATCAGACACCGACGATCCGCCGAGCTTGATGGCTTCTTTCAACACTGCCTTGACAGCGACATGGAGGCGGGCCAGATCCGCGCGTGTGAGCCGTCCAGCCTGGCGGCGCGGACGAATGCGGGCGCGAAAGAGCGACTCGTCCGCATAGATGTTGCCGACGCCGTGCAGCAGTTTCTGATTTAGCAGCGCTGCTTTGATGGGAGTCTTGCGTCCGCGAAATAGCTTTGCGAATTCTTCTGCGCTGATGGTTAGTGGTTCGGTTCCCGGTCCCGTGAATCCCGATTCCGATACGACGCTCAGCCGTCCGAAGCGGCGGGGATCGACGAAGCGCAGTTCGCGCCCGGAGGCGAGCGATGCGATGGCATGCGTGTGCTTCGGTGTGGCTTCTTCGGGAGAAGCCACCAGCATTCGTCCGGTCATCCCGAGATGCACGATCCACTGCCGCTTCGCATTCCCATTATGGGATTGCGCTGATTCGAGATCGAACACGATGTGCTTGCCCACGCGTCGCACGTGCGCGATGCGGGAACGAGTCAGCACCGATGCAATCTCTTTCGCCGTCGACTTCAAGGGCTCTGGATGTGTACCCAACCACACCGACTCGATCACATCTCCGCGAACTCGTCTATCAAGTCCGCGCGCAATGGTTTCGACCTCAGGGAGTTCCGGCATAATCCAAGTTTACTGGATATAAATACTTCAGTACGTATATCCAAATGATATACTCTGCGTGTGAATGCCACTGCCCTACAAGACGAGCTTCGCCGCGTCTTGTGGGAAAGAATTCGCGAGAAGAAGCTGACCGGATTGGGGCTCGCGAAACAGACTGCGTTTGAACAGGCATACATCTCGAACTTTCTGAATCGCAAACGCTCACTTAGCTTGGAGGGAATGGACCGAATACTTGCAGCCCAGAATCTTTCAGTCTTTGATCTTCTGAGTCGCGATGAACTGAATCGTCGGGCGAGCAGCATTCCTGCCGGTGAGGGTAATTTTGAAAACGTGGTGCTGACGGATGCGGCTGTCGCGGCAAGTCAGCCGACGATCCAACGCGACGTCATCCGCGACATCCTTAAATTCAAGAAATCGTTCCTGAAGCGGTTACGTCCTGCGCCGTCCAAAGGCCGTGAGAGCTGGCAGCGTTTCGTGCTGACGAAAATCGACGCGCATGAAGCCAGCAGCATGTATCCGCGTCTTCTGCCCGGAGCGACTGTGCTCATCGACCGTCATTACAACCTGCTGCAGCCGTACCGGCGTAACGAGGCGAACATCTACGCCGTGCGGAAAAATCGAGGCTGCACGATCAAGTATGTCGAGCGCGACGGCGATCATCTCGTGCTGCGGCCGCACAACCAGCTACATCCGGTAAGCGTTCTGCCGCTCGAAGGACACGATCCTGCGGAAATGATCGTCGGGCGCGTGTGCCATGTAGCCATCGAGACGTGACCGAGAGGGATCACTGTCCTGGCCCTCAGAATCCCGGCGGCTTCTCTGCGGCCACGCCAAAGCTGCGTTCAAGCGCCATACCTGCGCGCACCATCGTGCCCTCATCAAACAGGCGCCCGATGAGCGTGACACCATGAGGCACGCGTCGTGGAGGCGAGAACTTTGGCAGCGGATGCGCGGGATCGGGAGCCCAATCGCTGCGTGCTTCCGACACCTCGACGAATCCTGCGCGGAATGTAAGCGAAGGGTGTCCAGTGAAGTTCGTGATCGTGAGCATCTCATCCCGCAGTGATGGCACGAGAAGCAGATCGACTTGCGCCATCACCCGCTCCATCTCGCGCGCAACCTTGCGGCGAAAGCGGTCGGTCTGAACGAAATCGACGGCAGACAAGAAGCGTGACTGGCGGAAGAGATTCGGCCAGGCATCGGGCACCTGCATTTTGAGTTCGTCGACCTTATGGCTCAACGTAAGGTCTTCGAACGAGGCAGCTGCTTCGGCGAATAAGACGAGATCGAGCGAATCGTAGGGCCAGTCGGGAATCGAGACTTCGACAGGTACCATTCCGACTTTCTTTACCGTTTCCAGGGCTGCGCGGTCTACTTCAGTCGCAGGCGTCTCACTCATCCATTTTGGGAAGTAGCCGACGCGCAGGCCTTTCACCGGCGCACCGGCCTCGAAATCGAGCTTGCTGGGAACGCTGGAGAGGTCTCCCGGGTCGGGACCCGAGATCGCGTGCAGCACCAGCATCGTATCTTCCACATATCGGGCCATGGGACCGAGTTTGTCGAGCGACCAGCAGAGCGTCATTGCGCCCGTCCTCGGCACGCGGCCGTAAGTAGGACGCAGTCCCGTAATTCCGCAGCGCATGCTGGGCGAGACAATGCTGCCGCCAGTCTCACTGCCAATGGCGAATGCCACCAGCCCCGCTGAGGTAGCAGCTCCAGGACCCGCGCTCGATCCGGAGGAGCCTTCTTCGAGCAACCACGGATTCATCGTCTGGCCGCCGAACCAGATGTCGTTCAGCGCAAGTGCGCCGAGGCTCAGCTTTGCAACCAGCACCGCTCCCGCATCGTTGAGTCGTTTTACGACCGCCGCATTGGCTTGCGGAACGCGGTCCCGAAATGGTTCTGCCCCGTAGGTAGTGCGGATACCTGCGGTATCGACCAGGTCCTTCGCTCCCCATGGAATTCCATGCAGCGGCCCTCGATATTTGCCGCCGGCGATTTCCGCGTCGGCTTTGCGCGCCTGCTCAAGTGCCAGATCGGGAGTGAGCGTGATTACGCAGCGCAGCTTAGGGTCAAATTTCTTCAGCCGATCGAGGTAGAGCTGGGTTAGCCGCTCCGACGTGAGGCGACGCGTTTCAATCCACCGCGCCAGATGCGTGACTGGCGAGAATGCAATGTCTTCATCGTTTGCCGGCAGCGGTCCCGGATCGGGACGACTCCATGTGAACCGGTTCTGCTCCGGTCCGTGGTGCTCTCCCGGCAGCACCGGATTCCAATTTGAGTATGGAGCGAGCGTCGGTTCCAGTTCGACCTTGCGCGGTCCGGTCCTACGTTCATAGATCGGCGCCATCGCGCTGCGCCAATTGCCTGCTGCTTCGGCGCGCTCGGCAGAAGTCATCTGCACTTGTACCAGCTTTTCGGCTTCTGCGAATGTCTCCGGCGTGACCTCCGGTCCTACCGCTGGCGCGGTACCGAAGGCCGGCGGCGCTCCCGGCGGCTGATCGGCTGTTTGCTGCGATTGCGCCTGCGCTCCCACGGTCGCAGCCAAAATGCCAAGTGACGTTCGCGATATAAATCGTCTTCGATCCACGCGCGCTCCTTTTTCTCGAACGCACGTTTGTAGCACATCGGGACGAATGTGGCAGCAGAGCTGTTTTCCCTCAGGACATAGACCAAAGGTTGGTATTTTTACGGGAATGTCGCGAGCTTTGAAGGAGCATTTCATAGCTGCCGGACCGTGAGATAATCGCCTGCGCAGGACAGCCATGCTCGATCCGTTCAGCCCCGGAAATGTCGTGATTGTCACCCTGAATATGCCGCGGGAAAAATTCTGGGGGAGTATTCTCGCCCTTACTCCTGCGGGCGCAAGCCTGCGCGGGATCGATCTGAACTCACTCGACGATTTCGCCCGGCAAATTCGTGCAGGCGACGAAGTGCACGCTAATCTTGTGTTCTTCCCGATGCACCGTATCGAACGCATCGAGAGCGATGCAAGAAACGGCGAAATTCCCTCCCTGCAGGAACGGTTTGAGAGTAAAGCCGGTCGATCACTCGCTTCTCTACATCGTCTGGACTAATCAGAAGTAAACGCTCAACCCTTCGGGCTTGATCATGTTCTTCCCTTTCAGCTAAATCACAGACGCGAGTCCTAACGTCAATATAAGAGCGACCACGGAGATGATGGTCTCGCATACGGACCAGCTCTTGATCGTCTGCGCGACGCTCATGTTGAAGTACTCCTTCACCAGCCAGAAGCCGCCGTCATTTACGTGAGAGAAGATCAGCGAGCCTGCTCCGGTGGCGATGGTGAGCAGTTCGGGCCGCACTCCAGTGTGGACGGCGATCGGTGCAATGATCGCGGCGGCCATCGACATTGCAACCGTTGCCGATCCGGTTGCGAGCCGCACTAACGCAGCCACCAGCCATGCAGAGAAGAGGATTGAGATATGTGCGCGCAGAGCGAGCTCGACGATCGCCTGCGAGGTTCCGCTGTCCTGAAGTATGCGCCCGAGGCCTCCGCCCGCACCAACCAGAAGAGTGATCGTGGCAGTCGGCGCCAGGCACTGATCGGTAAATTTCAAAATTGCTTGCCGCGAGAAACCACGCATTGTTCCCAAGGTGACGAAGCTCACGACGGTGGCGATGAGCAGAGCCATGTCGGCTCCGCCGAGCATGTGCAGAACTTCATTGAATTTGGTACGCGGAGTGGACAGGATATCTGCCCAGCTTCCGATGAGCATCAGCACTATCGGAAGCAAAATCGTCCCGACGGTAATTCCGAAACTGGGAAGATCCGTTCTGGGATTCTCCTCCAGGAACTGCTCGGCGATCGGGTTGTACTCGTCTAGGTGAATGCGCGGAGCGATCACCTTTGCGTACAGTGGGCCAGCGATTATTGCGGTGGGAATACCGATCAACATCGCATAGAAGATCGTGCGACCGATGTCGGCGTTGTACGTTGTAACGGCGAGCATTGCTGCCGGATGCGGTGGAACAAGGCCATGTACAACGGAGAGCCCGGTGACCATCGGCAGGCCGATCATGATGAGCGAAGTTCCGGTCCGACGAGCCACGTTGAATGCGATGGGAACGAGCAGCACGAATCCCACTTCGAAAAACACAGGCAAGCCGACGATCAATCCAATGATGACCATCGCCCATGGCACGCGTTTCTCGCCAAAGACGCGAATCATGGTTTGCGCGATTTGGTCCGCGCCACCAGATTCTGCCATCATCTTTCCAATCATTGTTCCCAGAGCGACGATGATGGCGATGTGTCCGAGAATTCCCCCCACCCCGTTCTCGAATGACTTCACAATCGTCTGCAGCGGCATTCCGCTCGCACCTGCGAGCACCAGCGAGATCGTCATGAGCGCGATGAAGGGATTAATTTTGAACCGCGCGATCAGAACTATGAGCGCGATGATCGCGGCGAGCGCCAAAACTAGCAGATAGGCACCGTGATGGTCGGTCATAGAAAATGGCGAAGCTTCATGTTTCGCTCAAGTCTTACTGGCGGTTCAGCTCTTGCCTGGGCTACTGCGCTTTAAGAATCGACCTGCGCGGCTCCCTGTGGCATTCCCATTCTGGTACGACAAGATGCCGTTGACCCAGACGGCTTCTATGCCAACGGCAGCCCTCACGGGATCGGAAAAGGTCGCAGTATCCCGCACCGTGTCAGGATCGAACAATACAAGGTCAGCGCAGAAGCCCTCGCGAATGCGCCCGCGGTCATTGAATCCGAAGCGCTCAGCAGGCAGGCTGGTCATTTTGCGGACCGCTTCGCTCAGCGCGAACAGCTTCTCTTCGCGGGCATACTTTCCCAACACGCGAGGGAAGGTTCCCCACAATCGCGGATGCGGACGCGGGTCGCTGGGCAGGCCATCTGAGCCGATCATGGTTGCGGGGTGTCGCAGGATGCTGCGCATATCGCTTTCTGCAATACAGTGATACACCGCTCCAGCGGGCTGCAGACGACGCGCCGCGTCCAGTTGAGCGATTTTCCACTCCTGCGCAATCGCGTCGAGATTCCTTCCAGCCATCTCGGGATGCGGATCGGACCATGTGATTGTGATCTTCACGCGTTCATCGACCTGGCGAAGATCGAGCGTGCTCGAACTGGCCGCATAGGGATAACAATCGCAGCCGATCGGCTGCTCCGATCGCGCACGATCAAGTGCAGCAAGCAGTTCCGGGCTGCGGTTCCAGTTATCGACGCCCGCGCATTTGAGATGAGAGACCACGACGGGTGCTCCGACTTTTTTGCCAATGCGGCAAGCTTCATCAAATGCCGAGAGCACCGCGTCAGTTTCGCTGCGCAGATGCGTGGCGTAGATGGCGGCTGCGGCGGTGAGAGTCTGCGCGAGACCTATTACTTCCTCCGTGGAAGCCGAATTTGCCGAGAGATAAGCCAATCCAGTGCTCAGACCAAGAGCTCCGTTTTCGAGAGCGTCGCGCAATTCCTGCTTCATCTTCTCGATTTCGTGAGCACTGGCGACTCGATCGAGACGGTCAAGATGGTTGTTGCGAAGCGTGGTGTGACCGACCAGCGAGGCGACGTTCAGAGCCGGTCTCGCCAATTCAAGCGCTCTCACGTAGTCGGAGAATTTGTGATACCGAAACTCACTTGCCTGCCCGAGCAGGTTCATTGGGTCCGGAAAACCATGCTTGAGCGTGGCTGGTCCGGCACTGATTCCGCAGTTGCCGGTTACGACGGTAGTCACGCCTTGCGACAGTTTCGGAAACATCTGCGGGCTGCGGAGGAGATAGAGATCATCGTGCGTGTGCACGTCGATAAAGCCCGGTGCCAGCGCGTGCCCCCGACCGTCGATGACTTTTGTTGCTGTGCATGAATTCCGGCCGACTGCTCCGATCCTGTCACCGCAGACGGCAACACTGCCGCGGTACGGCTCTGAGCCAGTACCGCCAACAATGCTGACGTTTTCGATCAGCAGATCGCAGTTCATGAGTGTTGAACTGCAACGATATCACTGTGGTGAAGAGAGGAGAACTTCTGGGAAGCGGGCGGTTAGAAGTCAGCGATTCATGTTGGTTGCGCGGCGATATTTTCCGTGCAGCCAGATGAGAATGCCTATCGCAGCCACCTCGAGTGGACCAGATTTCAGGTATACCGCCGTGAATCCTTGAGCAATATCGTGGGCGACGTAGGTCCCGTGATACACGGCCCAGCCGACGCCTGCGGCGGAGATCAAAGGACCAACTTGTTCTTCAAGATAGGCTTTCATGGGGTTAAAAACCGACCGACAGGATTCTATGCGCTGCGGCATGGCACGCAAGATTACCTCGGTCACATCTTCGACCCACCGCGTATAATCTGCTCTTTTCCCCATCTTCATGCTTCGTCCCCAACTCAAAGAATTTGAAGAGCTCTCACGCACTTCGACCCTGGTTCCCGTCGTCAAGACGATCATGGCCGATCTGCTCACGCCGGTTTCCGCTTTCCTGAGCATCGCGCGGGGTGAGCCAGAGGCTTTCCTTTTGGAATCGGTGGAGGGAGGCGAGCGCATCGGACGCTACACGTTTCTTGGAGTGCGTCCTTATATGGTGCTTGAGGCGCGCGGGGAGCAGATCAGTATCCGCAAGGGTCGAAACGTCGAACGCAGCAGAGGCAAGGTCTTCGAAACCATTTCGAGACTTCTGCAGGAACACCGTGTCGCTACGCTTCCGGATTTGCCTCCATTTAGCTGCGGAGCCGTCGGGTTCATCGCCTATGACGCCGTTCGACAGCTCGAGAAGTTGCCGGAAAAAGCGCGTGATGATCTGAAGGCTCCAGACTGCTTCCTGATGTTTTTCGATCGCGTACTGGCGTTCGATCATCTCCGGAAACAGATTCACATCATCGCGGTTGCCGAAGTTCGAAGCGGATCACCGAAGCAGGCATACGAGAGGGCGCAGCGCGATATTGCAGCGCTCGAACGAAAGCTTGTGCGCGGGATTAGTGCGGCAAACCGTGCTCGGCCGCGCAAGGAAGATTACAAGCTCAAGGAAACCACCGGTCGTAGCGCGTTTCTGAAAAGCATTCTCAAAGCCAAGGACTACATTCGCGCCGGCGACGCTTTTCAGATCGTACTTTCACAGCGCATGGAGCTCGAGCCTGGAGTACCTCCGTTCGAGATCTATCGCGCGCTGCGCATGATCAACCCATCCCCATATCTCTATTTTCTGCAGAGTCGAAAGTTCCAGGTGCTCGGGTCGTCGCCGGAGATGCTGGTACGTGTCACCGGACGCAAGTTGGAATATCGTCCCATTGCGGGAACGCGTCCTCGCAGTTCCGATCCGGAAGAGGATCGTCGTTGGCAGCAGGAGCTGCGCGAAGACGAGAAAGAGCGTGCAGAACACGTAATGCTGGTCGATCTCGGACGCAATGACCTGGGGCGCGTGAGCGAATACGGCAGCGTGCAGGTGAAGGATTTCATGTTCGTGGAGCGCTATTCGCACGTGATGCATCTGGTCTCAGCCATTGAAGGGAAGCTGCGACCCGATTATCACGCGATCGACGCTTTTGCAGCCGCCTTTCCGGCTGGAACGCTGAGTGGCGCTCCAAAAGTTCGCGCGATGGAGATCATCGAGGAACTCGAGCCAGTGCGACGAGGCATATATGGCGGAGCCGTGCTGTACGCCGATTTCGCCGGCAATCTCGATTCCTGCATCGCCATCCGCACGATGTGGGTGCAAGGCAGGCGGGCCTATCTCCAGGCAGGCGCTGGCATCGTCGCCGATTCCATTCCCGAAACGGAATACCAGGAATGCCTGAACAAAGCCAAAGCGCTGCTGCGCGCAGTCGGGATGGCCAGGAATTACGAATAACTAGCTTCTAAGCTCCTGAGCTTCTGAGCTGCTAAGCTAAAAAACAACGCTCCGGTCCTGGGACGATATGGCTCAGCAGCTTAGAAGCTGAGGAGCTTAGCAGCCTCTTTATGATTTTCGTTCTCGACAATTACGATTCCTTCACCTTCAATCTCGTGCAGTACATCGGTGAGACGGGAGAAGAGGTGCAGGTTCGCCGAAACGATCAGGTTACGGTCGAGGAAATACGGGAACTGCAGCCTCGCAAGATCGTCATCTCTCCTGGCCCCTGCACGCCGAACGAGGCGGGCATCACGGTTGAACTGATTCAGAAACTCGCCGGACAAGTTCCTATTTTGGGAGTATGTCTCGGGCATCAGGCCATCGGCGCAGCGTTTGGCGGACGCGTGATTCGCTCCGAGCGCATCATGCACGGCAAAACTAGCTTGGTGGAGCACGATGGGCGCACGATATTCAAAGGGCTGGACTCTCCGATGGTCGCGAATCGCTATCACTCACTGATCGTGGAAGAGAAGAGCCTTCCCGATGAACTCGAGATTTCGGCGCGCAGTGAAGAGAACGGCAGGACGGTGATCATGGGTTTGCGCCACCGAAAGCTAGCTGTCGAAGGGGTGCAGTTCCACCCGGAAAGCGTGCTGACGCCGCATGGGCCGCAGCTTATCCGAAACTTTCTCCAGTGACGCGATCTGGCGCAGCTCCCGATCAGATGAAAGCTACTCAGCCTTCAAGTTTCATGAGCTCTCCTTCTTTAGATACTTCCTCGCTCCATCAACTGTCGATTACGCAAATGAGTCAGTTCATAGGCGAGCAGAAGCTCTCGCCCGTTGAACTTCTGCGCGCGCATTATGCGCGAATTGAGCGGCTGAACCCGAAGCTGAATGCATTCATTGAACTCCGGCAAGAAGCTGCTCTCGCCGAGGCGCGGGCTGCGGAAAAGGCGGTGGCGCGTAACGCGAAATTACGTCCATTGCACGGAATCCCAATCAGCATTAAGAGTTCGATTGCTGTTGCCGGATTGAAATTCGAATGCGGCAGCCCAACGCGCACCCGCATCATTGCGAGCGAAGACGCTGTTCTGGTGCAGCGGCTCAAGCAGGCCGGAGCCATCATTTTGGGAAATACGAATGTTCCTGAAATGCTCATGGCTTATGAAACGAATAATCCGCTGTATGGACGAACGAACAGCGCGTGGGAGCTCTCGCGCACTCCCGGCGGGTCCAGCGGTGGGGAAGCCGCAGCGATTTCTGCAGGATTATCAGCTGCGGGCATTGGTAGCGATGGTGGCGGCTCCATCCGCGTCCCAGCGCATTTCAGCGGAATCTGCGGACTGAAACCTACTCCGGGCCGCATTCCCATTACGGGACACTGGCCCGAGAGCCGCGGGCCATTTGCTTTGCTCGGCGTCGTAGGTCCGATGGCACGCAGGGTCGAAGATCTGGAAATCATCTTTCGCGTGATCGCCGGATTTGACGCCGGCGATCCTATGGCTTCCCCCGTCCCTTTAGCTGAAGTTTCCCAGGAGGAACTGCCGCGAATCACGATTGGATATTTCGAGGAGCATCCATCCGCTCCTGTTACGCCGGAAACCAAGGCCGCTGTTCACACCGCCATCGCGTTCCTGCAGAACTCAGGATTTCGGGTGAAGCCCTTTTTGCCCGATATCCTCGACGACGCTCGCGAGCATTGGTGGACACTGTTCGTTCGACTCGCTGCCGAGCTGCTCACCCCGCAGTTCAAAGGTCGCGAAGACGAAATCAGCACCATCCTCACCTACTCTGATCGTCCGCCGACGAAAGAAGATTTGCTATCAGCATGGTTCCGACGCGACGAACTGCGGCTCCGTCTGATGCGTGAGATGAATGACATTCCTGTTCTGATTTGCCCGGTGTGTTCGGTTCCGGCGTTCCGTCATGGAGAGCGCGAGTGGCGGATCGGCGGCCGGAGTGTCTCTTACATGGACGCAATGAGCTACACGCAGTGGTTCAATCTGCTTGGCAATCCGGCAGTGGTGGTGCCCGTTGGAGTCTCTCCCGAAGGACTGCCTATCGGCGTGCAAGTTGTCGGGCAGCCGAACAGCGAGGAGTTAATTCTGAAGGTCGCGCGTGCTCTGGAGAAAGCTGTCGGGCCGTCGCGAATGGCGCCCGCTCTCCTGGAATGACTCTGTACGTGTTCATACCTGACTACAAGAATTGAAGGCAACCTCTCGCACGCGTCCCACTACCCAAGCATGGGAGGAAGAAGAAATGCGTGCACCAAAACTGAGCAGCATAGGGTTATTCGCGGGCGGCGCTATCGTAGGCGCCAGACTGATGTACCTCTTTGATCCAGACCGCGGCCGCTCTCGCCGAGTGCGCCTGCGCGACAAAGCCGTCCGAGCATTCCATCTGCTTCGCCGCGAAGGGAACAAGCAAATTCGCAACGCCGGCAATCATGTGATTGGACGCCTCTACGAGCTGCGTTCATCCATTCGCGATCGTTCGCATGAAGTCTCAGACGACATTCTCCTCGACCGTGTTCGCGCGCAACTGGGACGCGATGTCCGACACCTGCGCATGCTCGATTTTCGGGTTGAGGACGGCTGTGTAGTGGTCGAAGGCCCAGCCCTGCGAGGAGAAGCCCATAGAATTCGTGAGCGCCTGCAGAAGACGCGCGGAGTGCGCGACTGCGACGTGCGCGTGCACGAAGTGCATCAGGAAGAGCTGGAGCGCTTGTCTGGTCGGCGCGGTACTCAGCCGCAGCGCATGGCCATGTAGAAAAGCAAATCCTTCGATAGATCTCGCGGTTGACGATTTCGCCGATGTGCTCTGCGCGTCAGGATCGCGGAATCGTCATCGTTCACCTCGGATAGCTGTACTTGTACTCGCTCACGCCATTCCCAGATTGGTACCGCGAGTTGTATTCGAGTAAATAGTCAAGCGAAGCTTTGTTCAATGGATACTCCGATCGCGGCGGAGCCGGATACGTGCCCATGCTGTGGAATGGCAGCGGAGCCACGGTGAACGCATCGGCTGCGTAGAAATCCATGTCTTTCACGAACCCGTTCGCATAGAACAGATAATCGCGTTTCCAGCCTGCGGGTACTGGCGGCAAGCTCGCGACGTCGAAGTCCATCATGACCTCCTCGCCCGAGCCAAAGATTACGAACTTGTCGTCGGCTGCTTTGAGCAGCGGCAGCACATCCCCGTACTTCGTGTATGAGCCGATGTGACGCGCGTAGGGCCCAGTGAGACTCACGTTGTCATACGTGTAGTTCAGATCACCGGGAAACCGGCTTTCGTCTGCGCGGGGATAACCGTGAAAATGCAGGCGTGCCGCTGCGAGAGAAGCTTCGTGAATCTGCAGGTTCGTTTCGGGAACACTATTATCGATCAGGACCTGATCCCAGTAAATCTGAAGATTGGTGACGATACGAATCCTGCGCGTGCCCGGCTTTAGTTTTCCGGTCAGGTCGACAGTGATGGTGCGTGGTAGACCTGCGGGAAATCCCATGTCGTCGATGACGCGCTGCCACTTTCCGCCTGGCAGTTGAGCTTCCAGATACGGAGGCTGCACGCTGATGTTGGCCTGGCTCGCCGCATACATTGAATTCGCGGTGAAGTACTCGGTGAATCCATCAAGCAGCAGATGCAACGGATGCGCGGGATCCCAGTCGCCGATGTCGAGCACGAGTCCATGCGGCTCGGCGAAGCCGGCAAAATGCAGCAACTTGAATCCGGTCACGTAGTGGTGATCGTGGGTAAGCAGCGCAGGGAGAACATCGTGTCCACCATCGTCCCAGGCGCCCACGGGCAGATGCGGATGTCGCGCTGTGATGATCTTGAAATCAGGAAAGGGAGGATTCGCGACGAAGCGCTCATTGGGATAGATGTCAACATCGGCAGGATGATCGACAGCTAAGAGCCGCGCCTGATCCAGATAATTGACCTCCTCCATCGGCTCAGCAAAAGTAAAGCTCAACCGTCCGTCGCGTGGCTGCACGCGATCGCCATCTACCTTGATGTATTCGTCTGGATCGGGAAGATCGCGCTCGTGCGGCGCAACCCAATGTCCGAAGACCGCGGCCCCGATCACGTCGCTAATCATTTCGTAAGTTTTCCCAGTCCAGGCAAAGAGCACCGGACACGAACTGCCGCGCCGATCAATTTCGAGCAATTCATGCGGCTCGTTCGCTGCGAGATCGATTTCATCTTGATAAACGCCGGATGGCCACAACAGGCGAACGACATCCGCGCGAGTCTCTCGCCCGAGTCCAGCGATGATCTCTGACGGTCCTTGCGCGAGATATCCGCTACTGCCGGCAAGCTCCCACTTCTGCTGCATCTCTCCGGCGAAAACCGTCACCTTAGTGCCGAAGGCGCTTTTATTGTCGTTCAGACCTTTGAGATCGATGCGAAAGGAGTGGTTCTTGTTTCCGCCTTCGTTGTGCAGCGCAATCACGGATCCCTCAGCTTGTGTGATGAGCAGGTCGGTAGCTCCATCGCCATCTATGTCGGCCGCTGCCAGCGCACCCGGCTGATCGAGCTTGATTTTGTCGAGACCGACGGCGGAAGTAACGTCCTCGAATCCCTTGGGCCCAATGTTGCGAAAAAGCCGAATCTCGTAGCCCTGATCTGTTCGTCCAATGGCAGCTAAATCGATCCAGCCGTCGTTGTCGTAGTCGAACGCAGCGAGTCCGGTAGCTCCCTTCCAGTTCACATCAGGAAGTTGAGCTTGCTCAAACCCCCTGCCGCTAACGTTGCGCCAAAGCGTCAGCCCCGGAGGGTGGTCATGGGTGAAGGCAAGATCCATCCATCCATCTTTGTTGAAGTCGAGGGCAGTAACCCCTAAGGAATTTTGCGGCATGGTTGAGGGCCATGGAGTTTCCTTTTTGAAAGCACCTTCGCGCTGGTTTAGATGGAGGCTGGGAGAATTTCGCAACGAGGTAAGAACCAGATCGATCGCACGATCGTTGTTTACATCGCTGGCCAGCGCCATACCCAAACCATCGCCCTGCATTGCTGTTTCTTTTGTCACATCAGTAAAAGTGCCATCACCGTTATTGCGAAGCAAAATGTTCTCATCAATCGGCGGTCCCAAAGTCGCACCCGTGACTATCAAACCCTTTGAGCTGTCCAGCTGTGTCCGCGTGACATATAGATCAAGATCGCCGTCGTGATCGTAGTCGACGAAGGTAACCGCCATTGGCGACCAGAGGAGAGTCTTTCGGGTTGTCTCTTGCGCCGCATCGACGTGCGCAATTTTGGTCTTGTCGCTAAATTTGCCGCCATCGTTGTGCAGCAACACAACGCCTTTCTCTAATGTAGTTAGCGCGATATCCGGCTTGCCGTCGTTGTCGTAATCGCCAACAGCGCACCCGATGGCGCCCCGCATGCCGCCGATATCATCCAGCCCGGCAGCTTTCGTCGCATCCTCGAACTTCCCATTCTCACGATTCAGAAACAAAGCCACGGGGTGCACTCCGTTCGCTAGAAGAATGTCCGGCTTCCCATCCTGGTCGATGTCATAAACACAAATTCCCGGAGGGGGAAAACTCGGGGCTTTCGCACGTGCCTTCGGAGAAGGCACCGGCAGCCCCGAGTCACTGCCGAGTTCTACAAACCGGACCGGAATTGCCGGAGGAACGGCCGGCTCGCCAGGAATCACTTGAGCCAGAGACAGCGGACCCTGCTCTCCATAAATCTGGCTGATAGGCGCGCCCAGCTTTTCGCGCGTCAATTTCTGGAAGCGTTCGTAATGGGGTTTTGCCTCCGCGGTTTTGCCCTCGCGCTGCAAGGCGCGCGCGAGTCCGAACTCTGATGAGACGCTGAATGGATCGAGCTCAACTGCACGGCGAAACTCGCGCTCGGCCTCTGCGTACTTCTGCTGCTGTGCGTAAAGATCGCCGAGAAAGTAATGTGTGTTCGGATCGTTGGGCGCGAACTCGGCAGCTTTTGCAAAATCTGCGAGTGCGCGTTCTGCTTCGCCATTGTTGCGATGCAGCAATCCGAAATTGAACCAGACAGCCGGATTCTTGGGCTCAAGTTGCGCCGCCCGTTGTAGCGCTTCCTCCGCAGCGGCCACGCGCGAAAGATTCAGCAGGGCAATGCCGAGATTGAGTTGGACGGTAGCATTGTTTTTGTCGAGCGCGGCGGCTTCCTGAAACTCCTTCAAGCCCTGATCGAGCTTCTGCTGGTTCAGGTACGCGACGCCGAGATTGTTGGCGCGCATCAACTGCTGCCGTGTCGATTGCTTTTGCTGTGTTTCGAAAAAGAATGCGCTTAATAAAAGGACCGTAATAAGAAGAAGAGCGAGTGCAGGGACAGTTCGGCGCAAACGAGACCTCGTGGTGTGAGCTCAGTATAGCTAGGGCCGAAAGGCGTTTTCACCACGGAGACACGGAGTACCTTCCGTCCTCGTGTCATTCCGAACCGCCCGATTTTGGCGTTGAGGAATCCCTACCATTGCGATAGTGCAATTCGGGAATTCCGGCTTCGCGGGAGCGAAGTCCGGCTCTGTCGGTACCTGACGATTATCACAGTTCGTAGGGATTCCTCACCACCAAACACCGGTGGTTCGGAATGACAAAGGCAAGTCAAAGCTCATCACGCAAGATCCGTCGCAAGATCTTCCCTGAAGGATTTCTCGGAATTGAGTTCACGAAGCGCACTTCGCGCGGCTGCTTGTAATGCGTGAGCCGCTCGCCGACGTAGCCGCACAATTCGTCAGCGATTTTGCCATTGCCGTTGTGTCCTTCGCGCAATACCACAAATGCACACGGAATCTCGCCGGACGTCGTGTCGGCATGACCTACGATGCCGCAGTCGCGAACCAGAGGATGTTCCAGCAGAACGGCTTCGACTTCGGCCGGCGCTATGGAGAACCCTTTGTACTTGATCATCTCCTTCACGCGATCGACGATGCGATAGAAGCCATTCGCATCGACGCTGGCAATATCTCCCGACCAGTACCATCCATCGCGCAATGCTGATGCGGTCGCCTCCGGAGCCTTCCAGTAGCCGAGCATGAACTGCGGTCCGCGCATCACCAGCTCGCCATGGCACGGATCGTGACCGTTCACGAGACGGCATTCAGTTTGCGCGACCGCCTGGCCGATCGAATCGGGCATGTACAAGTCGGGCTCCACGTAGCCAAGATGCGTGACTGGAGAGGCCTCGGTCATTCCGTATCCCTGACGAATTCTGATTCCGGTCAGATTCGTGAAGCGCGACGCCAGCTCAGGCGCGAGCGGCGCCGCGCCGGACTTCACGTAGCGGACGTGGTGTTCGCGAGGAAATCTGCCCTCTTCGGCGGCCTGACAGAAGCAATTAACCAGTGGAGGCACAAGCGGCAGGAACGTTGGGTGTTCCTCGATCAGCAGACGCAAAAATCTTGCTTCATCGAAGCGCGGCAACAGAACCAACGTGCCGCCTAGGGCAAAAATGGGATTCAGTACTACGTTCAAGCCGTAGATGTGGTAGAGCGGGAGACAACACAGTGTGATGTCGCTCTGCGTGTACGTCGCCTCTTCTCCGGGCGCAAGCAATTGAAAGATGTTCGTGACGAGATTGGAGTGAGAGAGCATCACGCCTTTCGGCAATCCAGTAGTTCCGCTGGAGTAAGGCAGCGCGGCAAGGACTTCGTGTGGGCCTTCGTTGAGTGCCGGAATTCCGGCAGTTGCGGGCTGCAGTAGCTCAGAAAACTCGCTCGCGCCTGCAGCCGAGGTCCGCGTTGCGATGACTTCACGCAGTCGTGGCGATCCGCTGAGATTCATTCCACGAATCTGCGGTCCATCGGTGATCAGTGCAACCGCTTCAGAGTTTTCGAGCTGATACCGAACCTCTCGTTCGCGGTAAGACGGATTGAGCAACGTCGGGACGCAACCGGCAAACGTCGCTGCGTGATACGCAACGCAAAACTCCCAGCAGTTGTAGAGAAAAATGGCGATCACATCGCCCGGATGAAAAAGCCGGGCGAACGAAGCCGCGAGCCGCTCAACGAGTTCTCTGTACTCAGCGTAGGAAATGCGCCGCGGCGGATCGCACGAGTAATCGACAACAGCTTCTTTGCGGCCGAACTTCGCACACGCTTCAAGAACGAGCGTGTGAACAAATAGACCAGATGGATCGCGGTGCAGCTGCGTGCGGCGCGATTTCGTTATCGATGCGCTCTCCATGGGCCGTTGCAGATTGTATGCGATTTTGTCCAGGGTCTCATCCGGGATAGCAAAAGCGCGATCGAACGCCTGATCGGAAGATTGGAGCCGCTTTCGCCCGCTCTTTTCCCGCTGCTCCTTTTGTTATAATCAGACAAGTTTCTGAGCGGGAGTAACTCAGCGGTAGAGTGCGACCTTGCCAAGGTCGAAGTCGCGGGTTCAAATCCCGTCTCCCGCTCCAGTGTTCGCCCAAGGCTCCATTCACCCTCGCTGTCGGCGGGGGTTTTCGATGTTTGCCTTCCCAGGGGCGCGGTACCCAAGTGGTAAGGGAGAGGTCTGCAAAACCTTTATGCGTCGGTTCGATTCCGACCCGCGCCTCCATATCTCTTAGCAGTCAGCTGAATCCATAAAACGCTTCCACTGATCTGTTCGTCCCTGCTTGATGGACCAAACGGTCAGAAACGGTCTATGCCGATGACGCTGCAATAACACTTGTGTGAAAAGCGTTCAGAAAAATACAATTGACCTGGGCCTGCTCTGGCCAGCACAATCTCTGCGGCTCCCAAATTCAACTCCTACCGAGTTTGGGCATCCCATCTCCCAGAATTGGGAAACAACGGTGACGACCGTGGCAACAGTTCCCCGGATACCCGAAGGCGGCGAATCCTTCAAAATTGAGTTTGACCAGGAGGAGGATGGTCGCTGGATCGCGGAGATTCCCGACCTCCCCGGAGTGATGGCGTATGGAGAAACAAAGCAAGATGCAGAGGTCAAGGTTACAGCGCTGGCCTTGCGCGTTCTCGCCGATCGCACCGAGCAGGTAAAAAAGCCTCCCAAATCGATCCGCTTCCTGTGAGTTCGTGGCCCAGCAGAAAAGCTAGTCGGGTCTTCAGTGCTCTCTTGCGCATTGGGTGGACTGTTAAGAACAGAAAGGGCGGCTCTCACGTCCAGCTCGAACGGGAAGGATGGCCAGATTTCACTTGGGCATTTCACGACAAAGACGAAATCGGGCCGAAGATGCTCAGCAGAATCGCAAAGCATACCGGGCTCACGCCGAACGATCTCTGAGCCATCGCTTCCTTCTATTTTCCTGATTGCTGTGATTTGGGCGTTTGCACCTCGCTCCTGATCGGGAGTTCGGTCAGCGTCGAGGCAGGTTGATTCCGTAAGCTCGGTTACTACCTTCCTCAACCGCAAAGAAGCTCACGATAGTACCCGGCAGGCCGAAGATGAATGCCAGGCTCCGCCAAAGGATGCTCTGATGATTCTGAGCGCGCATTCCAGCAAAACTAATATTGGCAAGCACCCACATTCCTGAGATTCCCGTGTTCTGAATTTGAACCTCTGGCGTGCTGTATGTTTGTGCCCATAGAGACGTACTAAGCGTGCACACGACGAAAAACACAAGAGAATAGGCGGAACTCAATCTGGAGCGCATTTAGCACGCCCAAAATACCATACCGCCGGTTCGACTTTGCGCCCGACGGAATGCGCTGAGATCATCTCAAGTTTGGCTATTTGTAAGTCGTTGTAAAGCCAGCCTCTTTCATCCAAAGACTTCCTCCAGTGACCAAGGTCCCTCCGCGCCCTTCCGCACTTTGGTCATCTACCACGCTTCCGGCGCAGGTGGCATTGTTGAGACGCCCCCGAAGAGTACGAGTTACCAAAGTCACCGGAGGAAGTGTCCATGTTGCGCAAACGATGGCTGTACCTTGCGGCGCTGGCCGGCGCTCTTTCGTTCTGCGTCGGATATGCGCACGGTGCGCAGCCACGCATGATCGGCCCCGATGGGGGAGACGTTCGTTCGCTCTCGTACGACCCGCAGAATCCTGACCGCATTTTGCTTGGCACGAGCTCAGGGCAAATTTTCGAATCTCGCGATCGCGGCGCCTCATGGACGCGCTACGCTCACCTCGGCGACGGGCCTGACTACGTTCTCGATCACATCGTTTTCGATCCCGCTAATTCCCGCCGGCTCTATGTAGCCGCGTGGAGCATCGAGCATGAAACCGGCGAACTGTTCCGCTCCAATAATGGCGGCAAGTCGTTTGAGTCGTTGAGCGGCATGCGCGGCAAATCGATCCGCTCGTTCGCGATGGCTCCATCCAACTCCAAGATTCTGGTCGCGGGTGCGCTCGATGGCGTGTACCGCTCGCAAGATGGCGGCGATCACTGGACCCGCATTTCGCCCGAAGGCCACAAGGACATCAAGAACATCGAGTCGCTGGCGATCGATCCGAAGAATCCTGACGTGATCTACGCCGGAACCTGGCACCTCGCGTGGAAGACCGAAGACGCCGGCCAGAACTGGCGTCAGATTAAGAATGGCGTCATCGACGACTCCGATGTGTTCTCGATCATCGTCGATCCGCAGCAGCCGCAGACGGTGTATCTGAGCGCGTGCTCAGGAATTTATAAGAGCACCGACGCGGCCGATCTCTTCAAGAAGGCACAAGGGATTCCCTTTTCGGCTCGCCGCACTCGCGTTCTGAAGCAAGATCCGCAGCATGACAACGTCGTCTTCGCGGGAACCACAGAAGGCTTGTGGAAGACGGAAGACGCCGGTGCCACGTGGCATCGCGTGACTGCGCCGAACATCATCGTCAACGACGTGATGATCGATCCGCGCGATTCGACGCGCGTTCTGCTCGCGACCGACCGCAGCGGCGTTCTGCTGAGCACCAACAACTCGGCGTCGTTCAGCGCCTCGAACGAAGGCTTTGCTCATCGTCAGGTGCGCGCGCTGCTCGCCGACAACAAGAATCCGAACGTGCTCTATGCGGGCATGGTCAATGACAAAGAATTCGGCGGCGTCTTCGTCTCGCGCGATGCGGGACAGCGCTGGTCGCAGCTCAGCAGCGGTCTGAACGGACGCGACGTTTTCACGCTCGCGCAGGATGAGCGCGGCAACCTGTTCGCCGGAACCAATGCCGGCCTCTTCAAGCTGGCGACAGGCGCGCGCGAGTGGATGCGCGTAAGCCTGCCAGGCATGATGCCCAACATTCCCGATTTGGCAATCGAGGGCAACAGCCTCTTCGTTCCCACATCGTCTGGCGCGCTGCTGGTTTCGCGCGACATGGGCAAAACCTGGAACCTGCAGCACGCAGCCAAGAAAGAGCCCTTCCAGAGAGTTCGTGCCGGCAACGGCATGGTTGTAGCTTCCACCTACACCACGCTGCTGGTCTCGTCTGACGGCGGCAAGCACTTCAATGTGGAGCAGAGCCTGCCGGTAACGCTGATCACAGGCATCGCGATCGACGACAGCCAGAACATCTGGATCTCGTCGGCACAAGGCCTCTTCCGCCAGGAAAAAGGCGGAAGCTGGGAGCCGATGATGACCGACCTGCCCAAGGCCAAGATTACGTCGCTGGACTTTGACCAGCGCAGCCATCATCTGCTGGCGATCGTCGATGGCTCAAGCGAAGTCTTCGGCAGCAGCGATGGCGCCAAGTGGCACCGCATGGAAGACGCCGGTTTAGCTCTGCATCGTGCAATCCCGATGCGCGGCGGCATCCTGGCGCTGAGCCAGTACGAAGGCATCGTGAGCTTCGATAACGGCAGCCGCATGAGCGCCCGCATGGAGCAGCCCACAGGCAACCAATAAGTTTCGATCTTCACCCCTGACCGGAGAGGGCGGAATTCCCATTGTGGGTTCCGCCCAATTTTTTGGTGCAAACCGCGTTCGGCGAACTTCGCACGGCCCCGGATGAGGTTCCGGAACCTAGTGGGCGGCTGCCTGCAACACTTACAACACCATCCCCAAACTCGCAACTGCTGACGGCGAGTGCCTCAAGCGTTTAGGTGCCTTTGAATTCCTTCTCGCTGACCCAAATCACGTTAACGTAGACATCGCCTTCCTCGATGAACTTTGGGGTAAACGCTCGAAGATATGCCAAAGTCTCCGTCGCTGCTCGGGTCACAAACGAATCCCATGCCTCATTGACCTTCCGATCTACGTTCTGAAAGTAAGGCAAGCTCTGTATCGAGCTACCCTTCGCACGCCAAACCTCGGTTCCGAGGACCGCATAGCCGTGTGCGCTGAGCCATTCGACGGATCGTGCGGCGAGTGCAGGCGACCATGCCGCTTCGTTGCAGGACACAAAGGCGGCTGACGCCAGTTCAGAGGGGAATCCCGAGGGGAAACTGTTCGGCGGCAAGGGTTGATCCACGCCAAGGCACTCTACTCGAACACGACAGGTCTTTTCATCACCGACGACCCCGATTTGCGACACAGATCCGGACCTACGTCAGAACCACGCGCGAATAGCGTGTCCCCGCTCGCCCCAGAACATGTACCAGCGTCCGGCTGCTCGGACTATGGCAAGCTGGTCGGCGAGCACGACTGGTTCACGCTTCTTGCGCAAGCCGAAGCGCGATAAGAAAGAGACGGGTCTCGGCCTCCTATCTCCTCGTTCGGCAGCGTCCGCCGCCGCGAGCAGCGCCTTCCCGTACTCGACTGCTTCGTTCGGGAACTTGTGGTTCCATGCATCTGCTAGCAAAGCCTTACCAAGTACGTCCTCGCAGTCATTTAAAAATGAGCCTCGGAAACTCGTTTCATCCGCTCCATCGTATGCCCCTCCATTTGAGTATTCCGGAACTCCATCGCATTTCACGAGGCGCACGACGTAATAGCCCTCGAACTCCTTCAAGACAGCGGCGCGTTCCTCGGACGATGTTGGCTTGCGTGCTTCCAATATCCATTCGTTGGCTACGCTGTCGTGTCCGACTCGTGGTGCTCCGATGCGTTCATAACCGGGAATTGAAATCTGTTGGAATCGCGAGGTATCGGCTGACGATAGCTCCTCCTCCGAAAAAGAGCGTTCCAAAAGCTGCCGCCATTCTTGTTCGTACCCCGGCTTGGCACACCCTTCAACAATTAGGTCAAGACCCATAGGATTTCGATGTCACTGTCAACATGGATAAAGATAACAAGCGTTCTCACTCATTGTGAGCGCTATGGCGATGTAACAACTCCTTATTCAATATTTCCGTTCCGGCCTTGCATAATACCCGAATGAGTTGGGACATTTTTGTGCAAGACTTTCCTGCAAACGCCAAGACAGTGGCCGAGATTCCGAGTGACTTCAAGCCCGCCTCTATTGGAAACCGAACAATAATCATCGAAAAGATCAAGGATATTGTTCCGTCCGCGGACTTTTCTAATCCCGCCTATGGTGTTATCGACGGAATAGGATGGAGTATCGAAGTAAGCATCCCAGAAGAAGAATGTAAAGGTTTCGCCTTCCATGTGCGCGGCGGCGATACTGCGGTGGGCGTGGTTGCAGCTATTCTTCAATGTCTACGACTTCGGGCATTGGATGCGCAGACGGGAAAATTTTTCGAGGCTGGCCCACCAGCACTAGATAGTTTTTATGCGTGGCGTGATTATCGTGATCGTGTGGTGGACAAATTGGAATAAACGGCTACAACAGGCGATTACACTCATTGACGACATTGACGAATCCTTCAGCTGTTCCCGTTTTCGTCGGCGCTCACATTCGCAGGTGGAACTCTGAAACGACTTCGATGGGTCCCACGATGTTTTCATTCAGTTTCTGTAAGTCGTCCGCGGGAATCCAGTATTCCTGGTGCTCTGAACTCCCGACGATGTGAATCTCGTAATGACTCAGGAACTCAGTTCGTACGCTGAACCGCAAAACATATCCTACGAAGCCCGATGTTTCGTCTTTTGTGTTCCAGTCGCGGGCAATCTGGGTTGCGTACTGCTCATCGAGCACGGGATAGAAAATCGGTTGGTGCGACAAACGAGGCGGAAAGCTTCGAAAATCTGAACCACGAACAAGCTCAAATTCGGCCAGCCCAACAGGTCGGTACAAAGTCGAGAGTTCTGTCATTCACGTCCAGACTAAGGCTTAAACCGACGAGAACAGGCATTCTCAGTGGTGAGTGCAATCGCGATTTTTCGTCAACTATCCGGACCATTACCTGACTGGCTTATGCACACGGTCGGGGCTCGCTGATTGGACAATCTCGAGTGGTTTGCCTTTGACATCGGCTGTCGAGATAAGACCGAAGCGTGTATCACGACTATCAAACGAATAATCTCGGTTATCACCTGCGACAAACAACTTTCCAGCCGGGACCGTGACAGGACCAAACGTTTCAAGTGACTTGAGGCCGAGTGGCCGTTTTCCGATGTGCTCAATATAGGGTTCGTCCAGAAGCTTGCCATTGACAAATACCTGAAGATTACGGCCCTCAAGGGTGTCGCCGCCGATTCCAATGACACGCTTAATGAATAGCTGACCTTCCTGCGCAAAAATGACTAAGTCTCCGCGTGACACCTGAAAGGGCCGCATCTCGGCAGCAACTTTCTCTCCCTGGAGGATGGTTGGCTCCATCGCGCTATTTGGAATGGTGAAACTCCCAGTCTGGCTAGAACAGGAGACTTCGCTGAGTACAAGCATCACAAGGATAAAGCAAACGCAATGTTTCATTTGAGCCGTATATGCCATCGTAACCGTCGAGAACATGCGTTTTCACTCATTGTGAGACTGCTTACGCCATAACTGCTGCTAAGAGGTGATTTCGCTCGTGTGGGATTTTGAGTGATATGGCGAGCTATCACCAAGTGGCCCAGGTCCTCTGGTTGCGGTCCGCCGTCGCAGCACTTCTCCGCTCGCTCACAGCTTCGCTACGTCGAGAGGTGGCCCCAACCACTTCATGCCGTGGGCCTCTGCAGTTTTCGCATCCACTGGCTGCTTGCTGGAGAGCGTAAAGAAGTCTTCCATTTGGCCAGCCGGCGTGAACCCCATCAGCATCCGTCCCGGCGTCTCACCGACGTAGGCCCACACATGCGGGACATTTCGTGGCGCGAGTATGGAATCGCCGGGCCGAAGCGTGAAGCGCTCGTCGCCTACTTCGATCACGAACTTGTTGCCCTCAATGAGGTAGAACCATTCTTCTTGTGCATAGTGCAGATGGCGCACCGGCCCGCCTTGCGGAATATTGCGATGCTCTACCAGAAAGAAACCGGCTTGCGTGTCTTTGGTAAGGACCTTAAAATCCAGGTGCGTGCCTGCGCGCGGGCCATGATGCTCTGTCCCAGTAGCGTCCGCGCCCGCGGCGACAAACACTGGCTTTCCCAACGGGCTTGCAATTTCAGCAAACGACCTCGGCGCGAAAAAAGGCAGCGCCATCGCTACCTTTAGGAAATTCCGGCGTTCGACGCTGCTCATGGCCGAAATGGTACTCCCTGCTCGCAAGACCTGCACGCACGTACCGCGCACAATTCGATGCGTTGCATTTCAAATACTCAGGAAAACTTTGCGCGAACTGAGGTCTACCCACGCCTTTACTCAAGCAATTCGGAATCGAATTGCCGGTAGATGTCGTGCTGATGAGCTGGATCGTGATCGGCCTGAAGAGCGGAAATCAGACCCGCAATCCGTGGTGTGAGAATAATTAGGTAGCGGGCACCTGCTGCGGCGCTGTAGGTGTGTGGCATGCCGGCTGGTACGAAGACGGTCTCTCCTGGGCCGACGGTTTCGGTGTGGTCGGTATAGCGGAACGTCAGTTCGCCCTCGAGTACATGCCAAGCTTCGTCATCGGAATAGTGGACGTGCAGGGTTGCAGGACCACTGCCCTGCCATTCATGGACGCTGAACGAATTCCCAGAAGCGGAGAAAGCCTTTGCTTTCATCAGCAGATTTTAATCGTCTCAGCGTCAATGAGCGTAATGGCGATGTTTCGCCAATCATCTGCTGCGTTTAGCAAGCTGTTCAAAATATGACTCAAGAAGAAGATCGAGATTTTCAGAAGCTGAGATCACTCTGTCGTCAATCACTGAATCTGTTTTTGAAGGCAGGTCAAGGCAAAGAACACACACGTCGCCCTTGTTCCAGAACGCGACGCTTGCAGCAAGGCACTTAGAGTTTGCACGAATCTACTTTCCCATCAACAGGTCCGCAGCTTCGTGTGATCTGATCGAAATCTCCTGCCAATTAGGTCTGAGGCGTTCGAGATTTGCTCTGTACCAGTTCTCAATGGTCTGGACGATCGTCATTGGTTGATCTGATTGCAGATGGTGCTGCTTTGGAATTTCGATATATCAATGAGTGCTATTGCGATGTTACGACAACTCCTTGCGTCATTATTTCCGCATTGATACGCTTTTCCCCGATGCGATTAGCCCATTCGCGAAGAGCCTATTTGATCGTCGTCTGCGCATGGCTCGTCCACTCTATTTCGTGGTTCCTGCCCGTTATCAAGCTTGATGGCAAACATGGCGCGGCTTACGAACCTCTTCGCGGTTGGATCGCTTTTCGTGCGGCCCTATCGCCAGTTTTGCCGTATGGAGACCTTCACGTCGATACGTGGTATCACGTTGTCTTTTCAACCCTCAGCGCAGTGACGACCCTCCTGTTTGTGCTTGGGTCGCCGTGGGTTGCGTGGTTCGGATCGCGGCGACTGCAAACCGCGTGTGCTTTCGTTGCAGCATCTGCATTCATCTTTAACTCGTACTGGTACGTTCTTTTCCATAGCGATAAAGCTCTGAGCATAGGATACTTCCTTTGGTTGCTTTCATTCGCTTTGCTCAGCGCTGGCCTGTTCGGTCTTTCGAGCTACTGTGTAGCTGAGAAATCTGGGCAGGCGAACCGAGCCGAAACTAACTGATGAGATCAGGCATTAGCGCTCAAAACCGGTCGTGAGTGCTATGGCGATTTTTCGCCAGCCCGAGCGTCACTGCGTCACTACTGGCGTTTCCCAACCGTCATATTCACCCTCAAACTGCTTGGACAGGTGAAGAAGCTCAACGACTGTACTGTCGATGGACGCTTTCTCAATGGATTGTGTGCGAGCAACAACAATGCCGAACGGTAAATTTCCTTCCGTGGTCGATACAGAAACAATCGTGTAACCGACTGCCGCCGCAGCATCTCGAAATAGATCGCGAGAGGACACAGTACGAAAGTACATCCAATGCTGGACTTCTCTCGCCACAGTCAGCACGTCTCCCTTTTTCTCCAACACATCGAGTAAGTCCATATTCGCAATGCGTTGAAGGTCTTCCTCAGAGGGATGCAAAACGTCGAAGAACTGGTCCCACTGCGGGTCTTCCTGCTCTCCCAAGTCGAACTCGTAACCTTCAAAACCCTTCATTGCCTCCCTCACCGCATTACCGAATCCATCTTTGGTTTCAGCATAGAAGTAAAACTCACGGCGGCCCTCGGTTGTGATCCTTCCGGTTAGGATGGCTTGGCACTCGCGGGAGAGAGAAGGGGCTAGAGCGTCTTCAATTTTGTAAAGTGTGGGGGCTTCATTGCTGTCGGACAAGCCATCGGGTCGGGGCGATTCAAAGTAAACCCACACCCAGAGGAGCCAAGGCTTGGAAGACATCGGGGCGGATTCTCGAAGACCGAGGTTAACGAGGATGGACGCTAGTTTGCTGTTTACATTGCAAAGGTAGGACTTCCAGTTGTCCGCCATCTCGGTTGAATATCATAACTGTCGAAATCAGGCGTTTACACTCCCGATAGGCCAAGTCAGTGATGCGCTTGACAGGGGTGACAGTTTTTCAAAGATGTTACCTTTCTCTCAGTGTCGTGAGCAGTCTCATCGAGACCCATTCTGCTCCAGATCAGTAGTTGCCCCAGAGACGATCAGCCAAACCGGGCTGGGCCCCAATGCGGGAAAAGCACGGAAGAACGTTAGCCTTGAATTGACTCGTGCGCGCAAATGTGACACTATGTGTCACATGAGAACGATTACCATTAGGCAGCTTCACGAAGCCACTGGACGCTGGGTTCGTAGGGCGGCGGAAGGAGAGATTCACGTAACAGAGCGTGGGAGACTGATTGCTAAGATTCTCCCCGCAAAGGCTGCGCCGGCAAAAGTCTTTTTTGCCAATCCCAAATACACGCGCGCCTATCTCGCTCAACGAAAGAATCTGCAGGGCGGGACCGACTCCACTCGAATCATCGGCGAGGAGCGGGACAGTCAAGTAAAGTGATCTACTTCGACACAAGCTACCTCGTTCGTCTTTATTATGCAGATCCTGGAGCGGATGCCGTTCGCGCACTCGCGGCTACCGACAATATCGCCTGCGCTGCGCATGGCCAGGTGGAGATGATTGCAGCCTTTCATCGCAAGTTGCGCGAAGGAGCTATCAAGCCCGCCGCGTACGCCGCGCTGCTGGGCCAGCTCCGCGCTCACGATGAGGCTGGAGCTTTTCAGTGGCTGGCGCAGGGCCCCGAGATGTATGCGCGGATCGCAGGGGTTTATGCGAAGCTGCCCTCGACTGTGTATCTCCGCGCGGCTGACGCCATTCACCTCGCGACCGCAGCTGAAGCAGGATTCAACGTTATATATTCGAACGACACGCACTTGCTTGCAGCGGCAAAGCAATTCGACATTGCAGGCAAGAACGTTATCCCGTAGCTGGTACTAGCACTCCAAATCGCATCGTGAGTGAAATGGCGATTTTTCCCTAGCTAGGGTCCAACACCTACTAGGGATACTTCCGACGCGTGCAAATGCACGATCTTCCAACCTTTGTCCGTTTTCTCCAGGACGATAGTTCGCCGGTTGAGGAATCCTGGTCTATCGTCGAGATGAAATGTCGTAATCGCTATGTCTCCGAACAACTGTATTCTCAAGTCCTTTGGCTGAATGTCCATGTATGGAGGCGTAGTTTTGCCGCCGCGTATGTGTTGGAACACTGTCTTGAAAGCCTTCTCAAATTCGGCACGGCCATTGGCACGTTGCGGCACCGCACGCGGATAGAACACAGTGGCATTGTCATCGAACGCGAGCCGGAATGATTCCCAATCTAAGTCATCGAAGGCCCGAATGAAATCGCCGAGCGCCTTTCTGACATCCGTATTCGCAGGTGTAGGTTGTGATTGAGCCAAGGCTACGGGCACAAGAAGTGCGAAAGCTACGGCAAAGCGGGGAATCATAGCAGTTGAGTATAGTGGCCAGAACGGTGGCCGCTGAAACCAGGCGTTTACACACGACATGGTCATTGTATGTGCAGTCTCACCGAGGCCCATCGTGCTCCAGATCCGCAAATCTCCCCTTCCACTCGCCTCCACGCCCACGCCAAAACCGAATTGCGGAAATACTGGTCGCTTCCAAATAGAAGATCACTGCCAACGGCAAAGACAATGCCGACAATGGATTGACACGATAGAGACGCAACGTCGGCACGTATGTTCCGAACATCAATACGCAGGCGGCTACACCGATCCACCCAGCTGCGCGTTCCCCGGCGAAGACGCAAACCAGCGGCGCAACAAAGGTGAGCATCATTCCCGCGAAACAGAGGACGAGCAACAGCGCCGAATGTCGCAATTGATGAAAGGCGCTGCGCGCGATCATGTTGCGAATGTTTGCGAAGGTCCTGTAGCCACGGATGCTGCGGGTTGAGTTCGAAACTCCCAGCCAGATTCGTCCACCGGCTTGCTTCACGCGCGCAGCCAACGCGCAATCGTCAATGACGTTACTTAGAATCGCAGCGAATCCGCCTGCACGATCGAGAGCGTCAGAGCGAATGAGGATGCATCCTCCCGCGGCACCGGCGACGCGGGATCGCGGATTGCTGATGCGGGCAGGTGGATACAACAGGAAAAAGAAATAAATGAAAGCCGGGATTAAGAACTTCTCGTCGAGCGTCTCGGAGCACAGCTTGACCATGAGCGAAACAAGATCAAAGTTCCCGTGCTCGGCTTGAGCCAACATCCGCGCGAGGCTGTCGGGCGCGTGCTCGATGTCGGCATCGGTCAGGAGGAAATAATCGGGCTTAATTTGCGTGGCTGCTTCCCAGCCTTGCTGCATCGCCCAAAGTTTCCCTGTCCAACCAGTAGGCAGTGGAGCTCCGTTAACCACCGTAACTCGATTGCTCGCACCCATCATGCCGGCGGAGGCTCGCGCGGCATTGGCGGTCCCGTCAGTGCTGTTGTCATCCACTACAAATAAGCGCAGGTCGCCTTCGAATTGTTGTGTGAGCAGCGATGTGATCGCGCGACCCACTACATCGGCTTCGTTCCGCGCTGGAATGATTGCCGCCACGAGAGGACGCGTAGTGGGAGATTGATTCGGAAGTTGGAACGAACCCACTCGCCAGAAGTTTCCGTGGAAGAACGTCAGATAGAGCCAGATGATCAGGACGACGATGGAAAGAGAGAGCAAGCGGAAATCATATCGTCTGGTGGAAACCAGATCGGTTTTTGGTCACTGTGAGGTAGTTCGGCGGATGTGGTTGGGTGGAAGCCTCCGACTTCAGTCGGGGGCGCACGCCGCGAAGCCGTGCGTCTATGGAGAGCAGGGAAACCCGCGCTTTAGCGCCGGTTCACGCGCGAAGCGCGCTCATGAGAATCGGCCCCATAACCTGTTCTCATGTTTGGCAAATAGAATTCGTATGAGGTTTGAAATTGGGCACAAAAAATCATTCATAGAGCCTCGCATTTAAGACACAGAACCGCTATGTTGTACACGGGTTACATCTGGAACAATCCATGAGAAGCGCGCTTCGCGCGTGAGCCAGCGCTAAAGCGCGGCTCTTGTTCGCGTCCCACTAGACGCACGGCTTCGCCGTGCGCCCCCGACTGAAGTCGGGGGCTTCCACCCATCGGGGGCTTCCACCCAAAAACGAACTGCGGTAATACTTAGCTGCTCTAGTAGTACGGCGACGCACATTGCGTCTACCCAACTTGTAGAGGAGAGAACTGAGAATGGCTGGACGAAATCGAAAAGCTAGTTGGCTGATGGCGTTGGTGCCGATCTTCATCTCGGCCTCGAGTTTGCTCACACACGCGCAGACGCCTGCAAACACCAACTACGACGAATCCAAAGTCGGCTCCTACTCGCTTCCCGATCCGCTCACCTTTCAGAACGGAACCAAGGTCCGCAGCGCCAAAGATTGGCAGCGACGACGGACGGAACTCCTCGGATTGTTTGAAGAGAACGTCTTCGGTCGCAGCCCGAAAGCGCCGTCGTCGATCAACTACAACGTATTCGACAACGACAAGAATGCATTAAATGGAAAGGCAACGCGCAAGCAAGTCACGATTTACTTTTCGCCGAAGAAAGATGGCCCAAAGGAAGATGTACTCATCTACATTCCCAATTCGGCAAAGAAGCCGGTGCCGCTGATTCTTAGTCTGAATTTCTCCGGCAACCAAGCGGTGATCGACGATCCGGGAGTGAAGCTCGCGACCGTGTGGAATCGCACGACCCATCAGCCGAAAACCGCGAAAGAAGGCTCTCGCGGTAAGGACAAGAACTTCGAAGTCGAGAAAGTCCTTGATCGTGGCTATGGTTTCGCGACGATCAATTACCAGGACATTGAGCCCGACTTCGACGGCGGAATCTCGTATGGCATCCGGCCGCTGTTCTACAAATCTGCACAGACAGAACCTGCGCCGGACGACTGGGGTGCAATCGGCACCTGGTCCTATGGACTCAGCCGCGCGATGGACTATCTCGAAAGAGATAAGGACGTAGATTCCAGGAGAGTAGCCGTCATGGGCCACTCGCGTCTTGGCAAAACCGTGCTCTGGACCGGCGCGCAAGATCAGCGCTTTGCCATGGTGCTGGCCAGTTGTCCGGGAGAAGGCGGAGCATCGCTGGCGCGCCGCAATTATGGCGAGACTATCCGCAATCTCGTAGATCGGTTCCCATTCTGGTTCGCTGCGAATTTAAAGAAGTACGCGGACGATCCCAACCAGCTTCCCGTGGACATGCACGAACTGATCGCACTCAGCGCCCCGCGTCCGGTGTACGTAACGGGAGCGGAAGACGACAAATGGGCCGATCCCAAAGGCGAGTTTCTTGCGCTTGTTGCTGCCGGACCCGTGTACAAACTTTTAGGCGCGCAAGGACTCGGAACCGACCAGATGCCGGGGCTCAATCAGCCCATTCAGCACCCGCTCGCCTTTCACTACCGCACTGGCAAGCATGAGGTCACGGATTTCGATTGGGAGCAGTTTTTGAAATTTGCCGATGTGCATTTGAGGCGGTAAAAGAGAATAAGAGACCCGAAGGGCCGCAAGAAGCGCAGCCCAGCGGCGTAAGCCCTGGGTAGTAGTGAACGCGTGGCATGAGCCCTGAAAGGGCGGCATAGCTCCTGTTGTGAAAACAGGAATTCGTCAGCACAACATCCGCAGCAGAGGTCGCTAAGTGCCCAGAATGGGAAATAGCCGTAATGCCGCCCCTTCGGGGCTCGATCCCGTTCTTATTGCATTCCCCAGGGCTTACGCCGCTGGGCTGCGCATCTTGCGGCCTTTCAGGCCTGTCATTCTTAGCACAACGTCCTAGAGTGAGAATTTCCAAGCCCGCCTAGTAGGCAACCGAAAATTGAGCTGTTGCAGTTTCACAGTTGATGTATCCGGTCCTTTGAAAGATTGCATGTTGAGCGAAGGAGGTTTCCCGCGCGTTTCCGGGTACCCATCGAGCGCGGGGTTTGCGATCGATGGGTCGGGCGCGGGAGACCGGAGTCGAAACATCCTGTGTTTTGCTTTCATCGGAAATTTATGTCTATTTCTGCGTCCTTCAGACCCAGCGAAGAAGGCTAAACAAAAGGTCCTTCGACTCCGGTCTCCCGCGCTGGAGAAAGCGCGCGGGAACCCTCCTCCGCTCAGGACGCTGATTTCCGGAGGGGAACACAGCAATTCTGGAACCGCCCCAAGGTCTTGCTCCGGCAGGCCATGCACATTCGTTCAGGAACTCCGAAACTTTCGTTAGTCCTTTGCGTTTCAGAGAAGCGTAGAGTTCAACGGACGTTGAGCTCGCACGAGGAGAGACATGCGTAAGTACAAATTAGAGGCGGCAGCCATGGGCTTGCTGGTCGGCCTGCTCGTATTCAGCAGCGGCGCGAGCGCGCAATCGACTAGCGGTAGCGCGACTGCGACCACCACCACCCCAACCGCAAATCAATCAGACATCAACAGCGACCGTCGCGACATCCGGCATGACCGCCGCGATCTGCGCCAGGATCGCCGTGATGTCGGCAACGACAAACAAGATATCCGCCAGGATCGCCGCGACGTCCGCAAGGACGACAAAGACCTGGCCAACGATAAAACCGATGTACGCCAGGACTATAAGAACCTGAACACCGAGCGCCGCGATCGCAATCAGGATGAGCGGCAACTCGACAAGGCTCAGGCCAAGTACCGCAACGACCTCAAGAACCACGACACGGATGATCTGGCGGCTGACCGGGCGACGATCAAATCCGACCGCACGGACATCCGGGGCGACAACAAAACTATCGGCGCAGACAAGACCGATATCCGCCACGATCGAGCGGACATCAACCACGATCGTGCCGATATCCACAGCGACAGGAAAGACCTACGCCATGACTGGCGCGACGTCCACAACGATCGCAAGGACATCCGCTCCGACAAGCGCGATGTCAGGCATGATCGTCGGGACCTGCGGAGAGACAAACGAGGCAAGTAACGTTTGATGTCGTAATTTCAAATCGCGGGCTGCCATAGTCCGCGATTTTTTCGGATGCAACCGCGACAGCAGAAGTGAACGATCTTCAGGCTTTGTCGTCCTGAAGCGCCTCATTGCGCGAAGGGTTCTCCCGGAATGGCTCCAGTTGAATTGCACTCTCCAGGCTCTTGGCGCACGACGTTGGGTGTTTGGATGAGAGCCAGGGAAAAGGCATTTCCGGCTGAAACATTGCGGGAGATCCTTCGGCCCAAAAGCAGGCCTTCAGGATGACAATTCATCGAGTGCATGCCTACGCAACAACCAGAGTAACCAGAGTTAAGGTCGTGTTCCGCCGCGAACGGCGGGTTCCATCAACTGGAAGATCGTCTAGAAATAGGTACTCATCAACTCGCGCGACCATTGTGGTTGCTGGATGCTTCCTGAGGCGGGAAGAAATTCCTTCATTACAGGTTTGAGATCCAAGACAGGAGACCCGTCAAAAGCATCGAGTCCGCGGACTCGGAGCGAAAGACCTTCGACCGCAACAAGCTCGCAAATGGTCGCACCCAGGCGATTAGGGCGTTTTCGGCCGCGCTGCGCGAAGATCCCCACTCTGGGCCATCGTGGATTTTCCCTGGGATGCCGAGCTGTGTTCTCGATCTCGCTCTCCATCAATTGATCGAAGACGAAGATCACCTCCACATGAGAGAACTCTTCGAGTCCAGATAAACACGCAGGTTCAAACCGGGAATGGTCCAGAACAATCTCTGCAACCACCTCGCCCCAGTTTTCATCTCTGCCCTTGGTTATGGGCGACGTGACTCGCCCAATCGCTCCTAAAACGATTTGCTGCATGAGCAATTATCCTTCGCAGGCGTGGGCAGCGTTTTCGCTGTAGTTACTCAGGGTTTTGCTGAATGAACTCTGAGGCTGCGGACACTTCGTCCCAGCAGGAACTCTGGCGTTAAAAGGGGCGTGGACTTACGCTGCGAGATGGTTTATCGTGTGGGCCGATTTGAAGTTTGTAGTACAGGGACCGGGGGGACACGAACGACGTAAGGGCCACAACTCCTAATTCAAGCGAACCAGCGGATCGCACACTCTTCCCGGACGGAGCGCCCCAACGAGCGGCGGAGGGTAGTCGTTGGCGTCGCGCGATTTAGCTGCTGCCAGGTGCCTCCAGGTTCGGAGAGGGCTCCAGTCATGAAGTCTCCACGTTGCTTGCCCGGCATTCGGGCAGTCGTGTTTCTTTTCGTGTGCCTCGGCTTCGCCTCTTACTCCTGGGGCGATCAGCCTACTACCGCTCCGCCGCAGGTTAAATCGCAAGCTTCCGAAGCGACGATCTCCATTCCCGGCCCCCTGCGCTCGTTCCTGCGTATGGCGGGAATCAGCCAAAAAGCCTCGCAGGAAGAAGTAATTCCGCTGCTTTCTCGCAACGTGTTTCTGCTGGGATACGAAGGACCGTCGTCCCGCGTGCGTCCGACGGAATTCCTAATCCTGTTGAGCCGATACGTCCAGCAGGCCCGTGAACTCACAGTGATGGCCGGAGCTGAAGGCGTGCTGCGCGTGTCGTCGTGCGATCAGGCACGCCCCTTATTGCAGGTGCTCGGATATCGTCCACGCCTCGACTGCGGCAAACCGGGCAGCTATCTCGAGACTTCCGATCCTCAGCGCGCGTTCATCACGGTCGATTCCGGATTCCCATTGCCGGAATTGGAAAAGACTCTCGAAGGCGGCGCTCCGTTTGCTTACGACTTCCACGGCACCCGCGTCCCAGTGATCTTCGACGAAAACGAATGGACCGGCGGCAAGAACCTGCTCGACTCGCTGCTGCGCGATTCCAATCTTTCTCGCATGTACTGGGCCTTTGCGCAGATGGAGCCGGAGACGCAGAACGCACTGCGTCAAAATCCGGGTCTCAAGCGGCTCACAGCATATGCTCCTGTGCTTGATTTTTACGGCAGCCGCTTGCGCATTCAGCAGGGACACGTTCTCGTGCCCGGCGGCGCTGCCGCTGAACCGCTCTGGAAGGAGTTGGTTGGAGCCGCTCCGCAATCTTCAGGCGATTTCGTCCTTCGTTTGGTGGAAAAAGATAACGGCTGGCTGGCGGCGTACTTCGATGCTCTGTGCCGTGTCAGTCCTGAACAGCAAAAGCATTTCACCGAAGAGCGCCGTCTCAAGCCTTTCTACGAGGCCTTGCGCAAGCAGGATTCTCCACCTGCCGACGCTGCCCGCTCTGTCTTCCGTCCTGCTCCAGGGCTCCTTCTTCTGCTGACGCGAATGGAGTTTGAGGCCAATGACGAGCCCCATATCCCCGGTGGTCTGGCAAGTTGGAAAACAGTCTTCCATGAAAAGACGTACTCAGACGTTACGCGGGATTGGGGGAAAAAAGCGCACGGGTGGAATAGCCCGGAGCAATTGCTTGAGGCCTTGGTCGCGATCTCGCGCGTTGACACCGAGGCCGGTCCGCTGCAGGCATATCTGATGCTCACGGAACTGGATGAGCGCCGAGGAACCGGACACGTGCTCGGTGCCGCAACGGTTGAGCAGATGGCGTCGAAGTACAACCGCTTCGGCGATCAATATCTGATCTTCTCCGAATTTCC
Source organism: Terriglobales bacterium (assembly GCA_035764005.1). Classification (NCBI taxonomy): domain Bacteria; kingdom Pseudomonadati; phylum Acidobacteriota; class Terriglobia; order Terriglobales; species Terriglobales bacterium. The sequence goes on along the minus strand of DASTZZ010000031.1, from coordinate 13,511 downwards.
GACGCTCGATGATGCCTCGATAAATTCATTCCTCTCTGTCGCCGAACATCTGGATTCAATTTCGAATCACTATGTGCGCGGCAATGCGCTCGGCATGTTCGACGCCAGTGTTGGCCTGTGGCAGATCCTTGCTCGCCAACACCAGATTCCTAGAAATGATCTCAACCGGTCGTTCCAGCAGGTGGTCTACCAATTCGGGAAAGTAGCGAATTCCACCAACGTCTTCGATGCAGGACGCGAATCGTTGAAGCAAATACTGATCGCTTCAACCGGCAAACCCGATGCGTCACAGGACGGAATCGTGTCGCTCCTCGCTGGTCCTCCTCAAACTACGCCTGAAGGCCAGCAGATGCATCAGGAAGTCGCGAACCGCATGCGCTCCGTGCTCGACGCCCAGCGCCTGGTCTCGCTCGACACACTAATTCAGCTTGGCGATAACCTGCACGGAGCCGCTCGTGTGAAAGAGCGCTCGTCCGGTCTCCTGATGCTTGCCGGCGATCTGCGCGAGTTCCAGATGCCGCAGCCGATCTTCAAGAAGAGCGAGCGCGAGGAATGGGGCGCGGGTGTCTATAACAACCGCCACACCGATCTCGAGATGCAAACCGACATCTCTAAGGTCATCAAGTCTCCATCATCCGATCAACAAGTCGCTGACGCTCGCGGAGAGCTCGCATCATTTTTGCGCGACACCCTCGTCGGTTTGAACTATGCGTACTACGAGCCGCCAGGAGCGCAGATTCTTCATCACAATCCGCTCTTCGTGCGCTCGCACGATTTCTCTGGCGACACGGTTGTAGGTATGCAGCGCGCGGTCTGGCGTGCGCCGCAGTTGTTTGGCGCAGGTTCGCCGGCCGGTGGTGGCGCACATCTGGTGGGCTCGCTTGCCGACCTTCCTTATGTGCTTGCGCAGGCGGAACAGGATTTCATCACGCCGGAAAATGTTCAGGCGCTGATTTGGGGAGCAGTTGTGCCGGGAATTCTTACCAGTTCGGTCGTTCCGCGCTGGTGGGATGTCAGCCGTGAAGAACTGCATGCGGTCACGCTCTATCAGGAGATTGGGGAGCACTTGCTCACATCGTCCGCGGATAATGACGACCTGCGGATCAAAGTACTCAACGTGGTTGCGGACCGCGTCTCGCCGCGTACGCTGTTTGAGGTGCGCCAGGCATTGCGCTCAAGCGGGGCGAAAGATCCAAACACCTATCTCACGCCCGCGGACACTTTCTATTTAGCAGCGGAGTTCCAGCGCGAATATCCTCAGCAGCCGGATCTGCTGGGGCGTCCCGGCAAAGAGCTCGAGGCATTGGCGAAGGATCACGCGGATGAGGTCAGTTGGCAGCGCATCTCGCACGATTTCGGCGTACCACATCCGGTTTTGGCGCAGAATTATGGTCGCGAATTGCTTAACCTGCCGCCTTTCCCGGCGTTTATGGGCTATTCAAGCCGCTTCCTCGCTGAATCCTGGGATTCGAACAATTTGTATTGGGCGAGGCTGGCGGACGAGAAGGATTACTCCCCGGTAATGCTCAATCGCCTTGTCCCCGAGCTGACGCGGCGGATGGTGGAGAAGATCTTTGCGACCGATCTGGAAGACTGGCCGGCGTTGTTGCGTGCGGCCCGCGAAACAGGCGAAGAATTCCGCCGAGGAAAGTACGGGGCAACCCCGGTGAGCATTGCTGCAGCTCAGAATTAGGCAGGCGGAGTACAGTACGTCGGTGGATCGTAAGCGAGTTTTAAAAGGGTATCCGTATGAACAGGCGAATTGCATTACTTCTTGGATTTACATTCTTCTTCTCGGCCGGCGCGGATAGACACACGCTGGCGCAATCCTCTGCCCAGTTTCAGGTCTCAGTGGATCTGGTCCAGTTGAATGTCGCCGTCACGGACAACAAAGGCAACTACGTGACCGGACTCAAGCCGTCGGACTTTGTCATTACTGAAGACGGCATCCAGGAGAAGCTCGCGTTTTTTGGTGAAGGAAATGGACCCACGCGCAGCCTGGTCGACGTGGCGCAGGATGGAGATCCATCGAAGCCTGGAACCGAGAATTCCCCAGCTCCGCCTGCCAATGCCTCCTATGTCCCACATCCCGAAACCGGGAACGGACAGTCCTCGGATGCCCTGAGCGCAGCAATCGCAGGCGCTAACGTTTACATTCTGTTCGATACCAGCAACTACATGTATCGTGGCTTCGTCTTCGCGCAGGACGCCATCTCCGATTTCGTGCGCTCGCTGCAAAAAGCTGACAAGATCGCCTTCTACTCCTACAGCCGCGACCTCTCCCGCGCGGCTGCGCTGACCTCCGACCGCAATGACGTCGTTCGCGGTGTGCGCACCACCGTCGCCGGCGACGACGCCGCACTTTACAACTGTCTCTTGCTCACGGTGAAAGATGCAGCGCAGACGATGGGCAGAAAAGTTGTCGTGGTCTTCTCGAATGGCCCAGATAATTCCAGTGTAGTTCCACCGGAAGACGTCGCCGAACTCGCACAATCAGCCGGCATTCCGATTTACATGATCAGCACGCGCGAGGCTCGCCTCGAGCCGGTCTCGACGGCAGTGTTCGAGCGCATGACCGCTGCAACCGGCGGCAAGGCTTATTTCTCTAAGAACTGGAGAGACGAGCGCAAAGCGTTTGATTCAATTCGCGATGATCTTGGACATCTGTATTCGCTGAGTTACTACCCAAAGGCAAATCCAAATCACGGATGGCGCACCATCACCGTAAAGCTGACCGGCGAGCGTCACAATCTGCACGTTCGCACAAGAAACGGCTATCGCCCACAGCCCAGCCATTACAACGGTGGAACGGTCGCGGAGGTTTCGGCGAGCCACAGTTCGAGCGACAGATAGCGAGCGCCTGAAGAACTGCTGTCTGAAATGTTTCGCGAGATCTCTGCCCGAGGTCTCTAAAAGACGCGCTCCTGTCGGCGCAGGTTTCCAAAAGTGCCGATGTTGGCGAGGCTGAAAGCAAACCTGTATTGACTCTCATTGCGCACCGGTCCCAGCACGAAGCGCCGGTATTCGAAGTTCAAACCGCAGCAATCCCAGTTGTACGAACTTTGAACAGCCGTGTACTGCACTGAGCTGAGATTCAGGTCATATCCGACGTTTCCGGCCAATGAAAATCCACGGCGCGACGGATTGCCGAATCCGCTGGTCACGCGGAACTGATTGAACTTCAGTATTGTGGGCAAAGGACTGGAGAGAAAAACTTCGCCCGGTGTGTGCAGAAGCGCATGATTGCCCCCCACAAAAAAAGCCCCAACATGGTAGTCGAAGAAAACATTGCTGGCGTTGATCTGGCCTTTCTTGATGTCGTAATCGAGCAGCCATTGCAGGTCCGTCCGCTGACTCGTGTGAATTCGTAAGCGTGACGTGACGGGAGAAAATACCCGCGGTTCGGTAAGAAACGCGATTCCCGAAAATTCTGCCGTCGTTTGCAGCACATTGCGTACGCCGGGCACAACCGCACCGCCAAAGTACGGATCGATGAAGTATTTCTGCGCGACTTCCCAACTGAGCAACTCCGTGGCATTGCGTGTGCACGAACCATCCGCCTTCGTCGGATCGCAATTTTCGTTTCGCGGTTTGAGGTAGATGCGATTGGTAATCGCGTACTCGACTTCATTCGTGTCGCTCAGAATATCGGAGCTGTCGAAGCGAATGACGTTCAAGAAATTGTTGATGCCGCTTACGTAGTCGTACGTGATCCGCGGCTCAATGGTGTGTTTCAGCGCTTTGCCGAAAATGCCCTTCTCATAGATTTTTTCCAGACGCGGCGGACGGATTTCCAGTTCGCCTTCAAAATCTTTCCTGTTCAGCGGATCGTTAACCGTGGTCCCAATACTGAACGGAGTCTCCGGAGTTTTGTGCTGGGTGTAATAAGTATCGCGAACGGCCACCGAGGGGCGGAACGTCCAACCACGCAGGAACAGGGGCAAAGCCAGACGCGGGTGCGCGTCGAGTCGCCCGACGAGATTGGCCGAGCTGAATGTCGGACTGCGACGAGAGAGTCCGGTGCCTTCAGCATCGAATCCGGCAACGAAAGGAGTGTTGAACAATTGTCGATCGACAGAATCCACATCGATGCTGGGTACATGCAGGATGCTGAATAAGTCACCTTTGTTCGTGCTCTGAAAATTCTGGTAGCGCTGCGCCAGTGCGCCAATGAAGTAACCGTTGTAATCGCGGTTGACGAACACATCAGACTTCACCTCGGAGTTGACGGCGGCGGTGAAGTTTTCCGCAAAAGCCTGACGGAATAAGTAGCTGCTCAGGTACTCGATATTGGCAACGCCGCGAATGTTGTGCGGAAGATTCTGCTCAGCCTGCAGATGGACATCCTGTCCACCCTGATCCACGTGAGCCGGACCAGCTCCGCGATCGACGACTCCGAAGTACGTAGCGGCAATGAAGGAGTCTGGACCGGTTAACTCGCGAAAATTCCCGTGCTGTGCATATCCGCGCTTGGAGAGATATTCCAGTCCAATCGTCGCATCGGTGCTGCGATTGATCGCCCAGAAATAGGAATCGCCGATGATGGTGCCCTTTACCGAAGACTGCCCAAAGCTGGGAATCAGAAAGCCTGATTGTCGGCCGACATTCTCAACCGGGTGTTCCACAAACGGAAAGTACAGAATGGGAACTCGCATCAGGCGGAAAGTGGAGTTGTGCAGCTTGGCGAGATCCCCGATCTCGAAGTTCACTCGCTCCGCGCTGAAGGTCCACTTCGGATGCGGAAGTTCGCAGGTGGTAATGCTGCCATGTTGAATCGTGAACCGGTTCGGTCCAACTTTGTCGACTTCGCGTCCACTAAACGTAAATGGGTTGGAGGTAGTGAGCAGTGCTTTCCGCGAACCCAGCTTTAGGCCGGTCGTGCCGTGCACGTCGTAAAACTTGCCCGTACCCTCGACCACGTTGTACTCCGCGTGCGTGGCCTGCATATTGATGTTGTAGTCCCCTCCGACGAGCCTCACATGGCCAGTAGCGGTCGATTCACCGGTGTCCTGGTTGTAGCTGATCTCATCGGCATAGAGGACGTAGTCGCGAAAATCGATCTGCGCCTCGCCGTGCAGCATGTACGTGTTGCCTTTTTGCTCAAATTGATTTGCGACGATGTAGACCGGCTCGCCGCGATATTTCAACATCGCCGACGCGCGGCCTTTGGGTTCCGGCTTTTTGGCCTGCGGCTCCTGCGGAGTTTGCATTTCGGACGCTGTAGTTGCACTAGCAGTAGTGAGACCGAGGATTGGAACCAGCAGTAGCACCTGACAAACCGCGAGCGTCGTGTTAACAACAAGATTGCGGCGGAAAATCATCCGAATCGCTGAACTTAGCACGTGGGCTGGAAGGCGTGCAAAAGCAGCAGCCGCTCCGCTGGGACCCTACCGATATGGCTTGTCCGCGATGTGGCAGTGATTGCACCTGCGCCTGTTCTGGCGATCCTCTTCCTGCGCAGGATTGGCGTCGGCAAGTTTCTCTTCAGGTCCGCGCCCACAACGCGCGCAAACGTCGCCGACTCGATCCCGACGCCCCGCTGCTGGATTTCGATGCAGAGCCGGCAGAACCCGAACGGGAGATCGAGCCAGCCAAGACGCGAACCTCATGGTGGAACCAGGAGCCAGAGAGCGCTGCGGCCCCGAGTCCAATCGCAGAGCCGCTTCCCGAGCCTGTAATTTCGACGCGAGCGGAGTTCGAGCACTCACTTGCGCAATCCATCGCCGATGATCCGATTGAATATGCTCCCGAACCAGAAGTTGAATTCCACGAGCCCGCGCCGTTACCGCCATTTCCGCGGATTAACGAACGCGTCAAGAACGTAATCGAATTTCCGCGAGCGCAGCACTATCACGAACTCGCCGAACCTGTCTCGGATCAGCTGCGCATCTTCGAAGCCGACGAAGAGCTTCTTCCGCCTCCGCCGAATCCGCTGAGCGCAATCGAGATTGCACCCGAGGCGCCGGTACACGTCTTAACCGCAGAACTCGAAGTACCTTTGCAGACCGCGTCGATGGAGCAGCGCGTTTATGCCTCGGCAGTCGACGGCGCAATCATGCTCGCGGCCATCGCCGTCTTCGGCGTCGCATCCCAGTTCTTCGCCGCGTCGCTGCCCATGACCAAGCCGCTGATTGCCAGCGCTGCAATCTGCATTATCTTGCTGTTGGGGATCTATTACTTCCTCTCGCTTTCTTTCAGCCTCAGCACTCCGGGAATGCAAGCCTCAGGACTGCAGCTTCGGACATTTGACGGGCAAGCGCCGTCGCGAGCGCGCCTACGCTGCCGCGCGATCGCGACTGTGCTGTCGTTCGCGGCACTAGGAATGGGATTCGCCTGGGCGCTGATCGATGAAGACCGTCTCTGCTGGCACGATCGCATCACCCACACCTATCTCACGCCGAAGCAGTCGCTTGAATCTTGAATCAAGCTGCTCGCGAAAACAGCGTAAAAAACAGCGTAATTTTCGGATGATTCGGACTGAACTGCGGATAATTTCTCGCAAATCGCTGACGGGAAATTGCTTATCGGAGCCCTGCATTTTTTGCCTACATTCGGAACAGCGAAAAGCAGCGTAATAACAGCGTAACCGCCGGCCCGCGCGGCTCGAAGGTCTGTCGTCCCAGATTGGAACTCATCAGGGACTCGGACGCATCTCTTAACAGATGCTTCCAGCGGAGAAAAGTCCGCAAAATTTTCACAGCACCTGCACGATCAATCGATGGCTTTTGATCCGTGCATTTCCCGCCTTGGTATACACCGGCGATTCGGATTGGGCAATGATAGTCCTCCGACCACATCTTCAATTACTGTCACCCTGAAGCGCTTCCTTTGCGCGAAGGATCTCCCGGAGTGTGGCGGACTGAATTGCGGTTTCCAGGCTCTTGGCCCATCAATGCAGGTTTTCTGGTGAGAGCCAAGCCACAGCATTCCAGGTTGAAGCATTGCTGGAGATCCTTCGGCCAAAAGCGGGCCTTCAGGAAGACATAATTAACGGCATCTCCGGGCTCACGTTCAAGAGTTCGAGCAAGAACTGGGTGTTCATTCGCTCGCCGGAACAGCGCTGCGCTTCTTTCCCCAGCGGCGCGGCTGCTGATAAGATATTTATTTCCAGTCAGAACTAATCGCGCCCTTGTTGTTCATCGCGGCGCTTTTCATTGGAGAGAAACAGAAATGGCATACGTAATCGCAGAACCCTGCATAGGCACCAAGGACACAGCGTGCGTCGATGCATGCCCGGTGGACTGCATCCATCCAAAGAAGGATGAAGGTCCCCACGCTGAAGCGCAACAGCTTTTCATCGATCCGGTCGAGTGTATCGACTGTGGTGCATGCGTTCCTGTCTGTCCGGTGTCTGCGATCTTCGCTGCCGATGATCTGCCCGACAAGTGGAAGGAATACGAAGGCAAGAACGCGCAGTATTTCGGTCGCTGACGATTACCCAGCATTTGCACCGCAGAAACCCGGCCGTGAGGTCGGGTTTCGTGTTTGCGGTCGCTCTTTTTTGTCATTCCGAACGGATGCTCACGCATCTTTTTGCGTGAGCAGGAGTGAGGAATCCCTACGTACTTATACAAGCTTTGGGAGAGATTCTGGAAGTCGATAGGGATTCCTCCGCCAACATCAGGCGTTCGGAATGACAGAGCGCCATGCAGGCTTAGCCAACTGCTGCGTTCCTGGTCGGCGCTTAGGGATAATTTAAAATCCCCCTCGAGGTCAGCGCCGTGCTAAAGCAGTCAGAAGCCATCGTGCTGCGGACATATCCGCTGCGGGAAGCTGACTTGCTGGTGACGCTCTTCACCCGCGAAGAAGGCAAGATTCGCGGCGTAGCCCGCTCGGCGAAGAAGTCGAAGCGCAGATTCGGAGGAGCGCTCGAACCGCTGACGCGCGTTCGCGCTTACTACGATCAAAAGGCCGGCCAGGAACTGGTCCGCCTCGACTCCTGCGACGTGCTCGAGTCGCCATTGATGCATGCCATCGACTACGAGCGTTCCGTGGCGCTGGCCTACGTTGCTGAAGTGCTTGATGGCTTGCTCCCGGATCACGACGCCAACGACGCGGTTTTCAGACTTACGCTTTCCATACTGCCGCGAATCGAAGCCGGAGAAATCTGGATGCCGCTCACGTACTTCGATCTCTGGATCACGCGCCTTATGGGCCTGCTTCCCGATCTGGGAGCCTGCATCGTGTGCGGCGACGAGCTGAACGGGACGGGACGTGTGTACTTTCATGCGCTAGCCGATGGCTTGATGTGCGCGACGCACAAACGCTTGGCGAGTTCAGAGATGTCGCTGGCATCGCGCCAAATGGCCACCGAGATGTTCCGCGCTCCCGTCGATGTCTTCGCCAACGAGCCCTGGAAGCGTCAGCGCGGCGCCGATCTGAGAAAATTTCTGGCACAGTGCATCGAACGCCACATCGAAGGTAAGCTGGTAACGAGCGTAGCGTTGGGCAAGTTAGACTGAAGCCTGTGGGTTATTTCGTGATTGTGTGATTTCGTGATTTGCAAATCGCGAAATCGCGAAATCAGGAAATCACGAAATTCAAAACGCTGAAAACGAAAATTGTACGTCCCATCAACAATGGCGAAATCGAAGCCCGCGCTGAGTTTTCAAGACCTCATCCTCAAGCTCCAGACCTTCTGGGCTGAGTACGGTTGCGTGCTGCAGCAGCCCTACGATCTCGAAGTGGGCGCCGGAACCATGTCGCCGGAAACATTTCTGCGCGTGCTTGGGCCGAAGCCGTACCGTGTTGCCTATCTGCAGCCCTCGCGACGTCCGGCCGACGGACGCTACGGCGAGAATCCCAATCGTCTTTATAAGCACACGCAGCTTCAGGTGATCCTCAAGGCGCCACCGAATGATGTGCAGGAACTTTATCTGCGCTCGCTCGAAGCCATCGGGATCGATCTGCGCCAGCACGATATCAAGTTCGAGGAAGATAACTGGGAGTCGCCTACACTTGGCGCGTGGGGAATCGGCTGGCAGGTGATGCTCGACGGACTTGAGATCACGCAGTTCACTTATTTCCAGCAATGCGGCGGAATCGACCTCGATCCGATCTCGGCGGAGCTGACCTATGGGCTCGAACGCCTCGCAGCGTTTCTACAGGATGTGGACAGCATTTACGACATCGTCTGGTCACGCGGCGCAGACGGCAAGCCAGTCACCTATGGCGATGTACGCCTGGCCGAAGAGCTGCAGCTTTCCGTGTACAACTTTGAAGCGGCCGACGTGCAGAAAGCCTGGCAACACCTGCAGCTCTTCGAGGCCGAGTGCAAGGCGCTGATCGATGGATACGCCTCGGCGAAGAAGCGGGCTGAAGATAGTGGCGATACAGAGTCACTTCGTCGCTATCCCGTTTTGGGAGCCTTTGACCTTTGCCTCAAGTGTTCGCATCTGTTCAACATCCTCGATGCGCGAGGCGCGATCTCAGTAACCGAGCGAGTCGGCGTGATCGCCCGCATTCGAACCCTTGCTGTAGGAGTGGCGAAAGCATATTTGGACCAGCAGCAAGCAGCAGTGCGAGGAAGTGAAGCGCGACGCGAAGTCGCAGTTTAATCGCCCGCTGGGTTAACACGAAGGTCACGGAGTAGAAAATCAAGGTCACGGAGCTTCGTGTACTTCGTTCACCTTTGTGACCTCCGTGTTAACCCCCGGTCCGTCGAAACGAAAATGCCCGATCTATTGCTCGAAATAGGCTGCGAAGAAATTCCGGCGCGCATGATCGATGCGGCGCGTGAAGAGCTCGCTAAGCGCGTCTCCGATCTGCTGCAGCGCGAGCGCCTTGTTCAAGGCCGAGCTGCTCTAACTGCATTCTCCACTCCGCGTCGCCTTGCCGTAGTTGCACGCAACGTCGAATCGAAACAGGCGGACGTAAAGGAGTTGATGGAGGGTCCCGCAACCAAAGTCGCATACAAAGATGGAAATCCCACTCCCGCGGCTGAGGCCTTTGCTCGCAAAGTTGGAGTAGAGGTCAGCAAGCTCGAGCGCATCACCAAACCGAAAGGCGAGTACGTTGCCGCAACGGTGATCCGCAAAGGCCGAAGTGCCGCCGAGCTTCTCGCCGAAGCGTTACCGAAAGAGCTGAACGCTCTCTATTGGGCGAAGAATATGTATTGGCGAGGCGGCAAGCCGGAGCGCTTCGTGCGTCCCGTCCGCTGGCTCGTCGGACTTCTCGACAGCGAAGTATTGCCGCTCGAATACGCCGGTGTGCGTGCGGGAAAGAAATCTCGCGGACATCGGATTCTCGCTGCTTCGGAAGTCACGATATCGTCTCCAGCCGCCTACGACGGGGAACTGAAGACGAGCAAAGTAATCGTCGATCCCGCCGAGCGCGAGAAGCAGATTCGCAAAGCACTCGATGCGGCGACGCGCACCGTCTCCGGAGCGCGCTGGCGAGAAGATGCAGCTTTGCTCAACACGGTCATCAACCTCACAGAATTTCCCGGCGTAATCCTCGGAAATTTCGATCAGGCATTTCTTTCGCTTCCCGAAGAAGTGCTGGTGACAGTAATGCGCGATCACCAGAAATATTTCGCGATTGAGAGCGCAAACGGAAAACTCGCACCGCACTTCCTGGCCGTGCTCAACACCGATGGTGATCACGACGGCATCATTCGCCACGGCAACGAGCGCGTACTGCGCGCCCGCTTTAACGACGCGCAATTCTTCTGGCAGGCCGATCAAGAGATTCCCCTCGCGCAGCGGGTCGAGATGCTGCGCAGCGTCACCTTTCAAAAAGACCTGGGCAGCTACTGGTCCAAAACAGAACGCATACGCGCCGTGGTTGCTGCGCTTGCCGAGCGACTGGCTGCTTCTGGCGCTTCGCTCGATCGAAAAGCTGCCGATCAAGCTGCCCAACTCGCGAAAACCGATCTAACCACCGAACTGGTGAAGGAATTCACCGAACTCCAAGGAGTGGTTGGCGGACTCTACGCCAAAGCGCAGCATCACAGCCATGCAGTCTGCGATGCCATTTACGATCACTATCGTCCCGAATCATCGGATGATCCCGTGCCGCGTTCCCTGGAAGGCGCATTAGTTTCGATTGCAGATAAAGCCGACAGCATTGCGGGAATGTTCGCTCTCGGTCTGCAGCCCACTGGGTCGAAGGATCCATTCGCGCTACGCCGACAGGCAAATGGAATCGTCCGCATCCTGGCTGAACACAAGCTGCCGCTGCGTGTCAGTGAAATTTTCGCGGCTTCGCTTCAGCAGTATCGCGCCTCGGCCGAACTGAAAGGAAAGCTTTCGCACTTAGAGAACGCCGGCAAGACGATTTCGGAATTCTTCCGCGAGCGCCTGGAGTTCTATCTCCGCGATCTGCGCGGCTTTGGCTACGACGTGGTCAACGCCGTTCTCGCCGCCGGTTCGGATGATGTAGTCGACGCTATCGCGCGCGCGGAGGCAGTAACCAACATCCGTCCTACCGAAGACTTCATCGCCATTTCCATGGCATTCAAACGCATCAAGAACATCCTTCGCCAGGCGCAGGAGAGTGGGAAGAAGTGGCCAGAAGAATTCAAGCCCGCCGATCTCATGGATCAGGCAGAAAAAGAACTGGCAGCCCGCGTCGGGGAAGCCCGCACTCGTGTTCAGTCTTTACGACGATCGAAGCAGGAGCGGGAGGCACTAGCGCACATTGCTCAACTGCGTCCTGTGGTGGATACGTTCTTCGACAAAGTGATGGTCATGGTCGATGACGAAAAGCTCCGCTCGAACCGCCTCGCACTGCTGGCGACCATGCAACGAAGTTTTTCAACGATCGCGGACTTCTCCGAGATTGTCGCGGAGAAGTAGTCGGCTCGCAGAACTAAGCGCGTTTCAGGTAGGCAAAAAGCGCGACAACAGCCACGAACACATCAAAGATGAGACCGAGAGGGTGATAAACGTCGTACCAGATATTCAAGCCAACTATTGCGGCTGCGATGACCCACAAACCCGGTGTGCTCTCGAACCTAGTCTGGTGCACTGGCATAGTCCCCGATTAGTGATGGATTCTTGTTATTGTTTTTAGCCGAAAGCCGAGTGCCGACTGCCGAGTTTTACTGCACCTTCTGCAATCGCGCAATCAGCTTCTGCACCAGGTTCTCCTCCGAGTCCGACCACAGCACGCGCCCGCTGATTCCACAGTGCTTCTCGACGGCTGACGTAAACGCAACCAACTTCTGGACATTCGCTTTCACGCGGTCTTCGCTCGGCTGATCGAGATCGAGCTCTTCGTGTAAGAAGGGAGTATCGAGTCCGAAGTCGATCTCAATATGGCCGTGCTCCTGATAAATCCCGTCCTCGAAGTCGGTTCCGTGGACCTCGAACTTCACCGCCTGCGGCGTGAGTCGCCAGGTGGTGTCGAGCCCACCTCCCGTTTCGGGACTCCACAAATCCCACATGGCCTCGAATTCATAAGCATGATCGGAGTGAACATGCTCAGAAGCAAGCTCGACCGCCTGCTCGGGCGTAGCGCGATAATCGAACGTCTGCTCGAACACTGGAGGCTCGTTCCACGAGATGCCATGCACGGCTAAATATCCGATACCGGGCCGCCCGGTCGAAAACGGGAACTGCCGCAGCACGGAGAGAGCCCGCGGCATCATCTCTGCTTCGCCAAAACTAGGAAACCAGAGACTGAGGTAGAGACGGTCGGCCATGAACGGTTATTTTAGCGGTTTGGCAGTCGGCACTCGGCGGTCGGCATCCGGTAGTCGGCCAAAACACCTGCGAGTTTCACCACGGAGCCACGGAGAACACGGAGCTTTGATTACCCGCCCAATCCATAGCGCTGTGAATTCGTGCGAGCTCTTCGTTCTGCTGTTGACCTAAGCCGAGTGCCGCCTCATATGCGATACTGATAAAGCACGAACGTCAGCCCGCCTGCCGTTCGCCCAAAGCCCCGCCACCAGCGTCCCCGTCGTCTAGCCCGGCCTAGGACATCGCCCTTTCACGGCGGTAACACGGGTTCAAATCCCGTCGGGGACGCCAAACTTCACCGCATTCGTCGGGCATTTCTGGGCTAAGCAGTTCGCCACGCTCTGCAGAGGCAATTGTCAGGAATGTGCCTGTTTCCGCGCGCGCTTCGCTTTTAAGGCACTGCGATGACGTTTTGGCGTCGGTTTTCGGCCTGGCTGGATAAGTACCTCTGCAGGAATCTTCAGACGGCTGTTAAGCTTTCGAATCATGTTCAGTGATAACTGGCGATCTCCCCGCATCACCTCGTAAACGCGCGTCCGCTGTCCGATGACCCCAATCAGCGAACGATAATCCTTTCCACTCTGCTCCAACCGAAACTTGATAGCGTCGATCGGGCTGGGGCGATGTATAGGGTAAAGTTCCCGTTCGTAGGCTTCGATGAGAGTTGTGAGGATCTTGAGTTCCTCGCCTTCTTTGCTGCCGATAGGGGCTCCCCAAAGTTCTTCGATGCGGCGGAGAGCATCGTTGTAATTCTCTTCATTCTTGATCGGTTTTATGTCCATATTTCACCGTCTTGACGTCAATTGTAGTGATTGATGCTTCTAG
>DASTZZ010000030.1 GCA_035764005.1 Terriglobales bacterium | reverse complement strand
GAAGAGTATAAGGCATAGGGAAATCGGGTGATCGGGAGATCGGTTCATCGGGTGATCTGCAACTCTACCGATCGCACTTACGCAGCTCCGCTCTTGCCGGTCCAGTCGCCGAGAAGAGGAATCTCGCCGCCCGGATCAGCGGCTTCGCGAGCGGGTTGAAAAGCGAACTGCTGGTCTTTACGGAAATAAGGAGAGATCAAACTCCAGGTTTCAAATCCACTGCCAGATACAGTGATAAAGATCGCTTCGGCGGGCGATTCGGCCAGACTGCCCCAGCCTGCCCCTTCCAGGCGAATGTACGATGTCGTTTCCTCGAGATAGACGTCATTCACCGTAATGATTGCCGAGGCGTTCTGAGAACGCGCTACGCCCATCATTTCAGCGTAGAGTTCGTCACGCTCCTCATCGCTCTCAAATTCAAGATCGAAGATGAGGTTCTCCCCAGGTGTGATGACGACCGCAGTGGGATTGAGGTGGCCCTCGTTGCGGAGCGATTGCTGCGCTTCGGCCAGCAGTTCGTAAGCGAGAGCCTTGAGGTCCGTCATAAGCAATCCAGTTCGGGAGTGAGCATGTCCTTCAATTGTTCGCGACGGCGCACCAGGCGAGCACGTTTTCCCTCAACCAGCACCTCCGCAGCGCGTGCCCGCGTGTTGTAGTTCGACGCCAAGGACATTCCATAAGCTCCGGCGTCATAAACGCAGAGCAAGGAACCGGGCGCGACGTCGGGAAGCGGAACATCACGGGCAAGAAAGTCGCCGGTTTCGCAGATCGGGCCGCAAATGTTTGAAGGACCCGGCGAAGAACCGAGGTCGCGCAAGTCCGCCGGCACGATCTCATGGCGAGCGTTGTAGAGCGATGGTCGCAGCAGGTCGTTCATGGCGGCATCAACAATGGTAAAGCGCTTCGCACCATTCTGTTTCTGGTACAGCACGCGCGTAATCAGAGCGCCGGCTTGGGCGATGATGAATCGTCCCGGCTCTAGCAGAAGATGCGGACGGTTTCGCTTCAGCCGTCGCAAAGGCTCAGTTACGGCTTCCGCATAGCGGCGGGCAAGAGCGGTGTAGTCCTCCGCCTGTTTGCTGTTGTAGGAAATGCCCAACCCTCCCCCGGCATCCAGGAAGCGGATTTTGTGACCATCGGCCGCGAGTTGTTCAATCAACTCAACAGCACGTTCGACGGCGAGACGGAACGGAGCAACGTCAGTAATCTGCGAGCCGATGTGCAGGCTCACGCCAGCCATACGAAGATAGCGATGCTGCGCAGCTACGCGACAGAGCCGCCGCGCTTCAGTAATGGGAACACCGAACTTGTGTTCCCGCAGTCCGGTTGAAATGTACGGATGAGTCTCGGCGGGGACGTCCGGATTCACACGAAAAGCGATAGTTGCACGCTTGCGAAGAGAAGCGGCGCAGCCGGCCAGCACCTCGAGTTCCCCTTCACTTTCGATGTTGAAGAGCAGAATGCCACTCTTAAGCGCAAAACTCATTTCCTCAGCGGTCTTGCCAACGCCCGAGAAAACCACACGCTTCACGGATGATTTGCCGGCGATTCGCACGCGCTCGAGTTCGCCGCCTGAGACAATGTCAAATCCCGCGCCGAGCCGCGCCAGCAGACGAAGAATGCTAAGGTTGGAGTTGGCCTTCACCGAATAGCAGAGCGTATGTGGGGCAGCGCGAAAAGCGCGATCGAGGAGCGCGAAACGGTCGCGAATTGCAGAGGTGGAATAAACATACAAAGGTGTTCCGAATTTCTCAGCGAGCGAGAGAACCGGGACGCCCTCACAATACAATTCGTGATTTTTGTAGAGGAAACCTGGAGCGCGACTGAGCATGTGAAAGTGGGATTTTAGCAGGAGCGTTACAGATCACAGATCCTGCCGCCCCAGCTTCGCTCTTCCGAGCAGAAGCCGTTAAGAAGAGGAATTGCGCTTTTTGTCCTGCTCATCAACAAACTTGTCCCAGCCTTCGAACTCATCACTGAGCTCCATCCCCTTAAGCATATCTACCGCCTTGACCTCCAAGTGATGCCTCAAAGGTGGGCGATAGAGGCTTCTTGGGAGACGCGCTGAGTGCCAACAGTCAATTGCCAATTGCTATTTGCCAACTGCTCGCTCGTTGACCTCACTTCAGATCGACCGTCTAAGCAGAGAAACTGGATCCCCAACTGAAAGGACCTTTGCAAATGAAGAACTGGATCTTGTGCCCGCTCATGCTTCTGGCGATAAGCTCCTTCGCTCAACAACCTGCGAAGCAGAAACAGCCGCCCACGCTCAAGAGCATCTTGCTGACGGAACTGCGCGAAACCCATAACCAGAAGAACTGGTTTGTTTCCGCTAAAGAGGCGACTGCAGAGCTGACAGCGGAACAGGCTGCCTGGTCAGACGGTAAGAATCATTCTGTCGGTCAGCTCGTTGCACACCTGGTCTTCTGGAATTCCGTCAACCTCGCCGCCTTCAAGGGCGAGCACCCGCAGCAGCCGGCCGACAATAACGACACTTTCAAGTTCGATCCTCAGCAGTGGGACGCAACTCTCAAGCAACTCGACAAGGTAATGAGCGAACTCGAAAGCTTTGTCGAAAGCGCCGACGACGCAACCCTCGCCAAGATCGCGCCCAACGTCGCTCGAATCGCCGAGCACAACGCCTACCACATTGGAGAAATGATCGCCGTCCGCAAGGAGCACGGGATGTGGAACCCGGATCTCGGCGTGAAGTAGCCTTTTGATTTATGGCCGATTTTGCTTGCTTAGCTTTGCGGCCGTTGCGCCCTTTGCGGTGACTCCGCGTCGGCTGCGCTCGCCTGCGTTGACTCCTTTGTGTCCCTTCGTGTCCTTTGTGGTTAAAATCCGCGCTTATCCGTGTTCATCCGCGGTAAGGTGTTTGCCAATACGGAATCAGAAACTCCGCAACAGAAACTCTCTTGTGCTCGCCAGAAACTTCTCCCGTGCTTTCGGATCCGTCATCATACGGGCAATTTCAACGGCGCCGACCATGGTGGAAAAGATCACAAAAAATGCGCGCTCTTTATCCCCAGTTCGCCTGCCCGGCATGAACTGCAACATCCGGTCTTTATAGTTCATCATCTCGGCGAGCACTTGGCCCTTCTTCTGCTTCCCTCCTCGCGCCAACTCAGAGGCAAGAGCCGCCAGAGGACAGCCGCGCTCCGGATGATCACAATGTCCCCCGCTCAGGTATGTGTTCACAATCGCCTTCCAGGCCGATTCAGGCCGCGCCTGCTCCGCATTCTTCACCAGCAAATCCACGACTTCCCCGAACGCCTCGCGCAGCGATTCCCGCAGCAGATCGTCTTTGCTCCGAAAATGTTTGTAGAAGCCTCCGTGGGTCAGGCCGGTGTCGCGCATCACGGCTGCTACTGCCGCACCATTCAGGCCTTCGGATCGGATGCGCCGGGCCGCGTCCTTCACGATCTTCCGGTGGGTTTCCGTTTTGTGCTCAGGTGGGTAACGCATTGCTTCTATAGGATGCTGCAAATCATCCTACGCTGCAACTTTCTCCCTCAAGAAAATCTGAATCCATAGGATGATCACGATAATCCTATGCCGAGGAATCACTTCTCGACTTTGAAAGGAGTCACACATGTCGCCGGAAAACATTTTCGACATACATCTTCTCTTGGGTTACGTTGCATGGCTGCTTGCCTTCCGTGTCTATGGCTGGCCCAGGCTCAAAGCAATGGACGGATTCGAAGCCCACCGCGCCATCGCTACACTGCACAGCTTTCGCTTCTTCGGGCTGGTTTTTCTCATTCCCGGAGTGGTTGGTGCAAACCTCCCTGCCGGCTTTACCAGGTTCGCCGCCTATGGCGATTTCGCCACCGGAGTGCTTGCCCTGCTTGCGCTTCTCACCGTAAGGATTCGGCCCCTCTTTTGGTCGTTGGTCGTCGCCTTCAACGTCGTCGGCGCCATCGACATCCTCGTCGACTACTATCACGGCGTCCAACTCAATCTCGGCGCAATATCGGGGCAGCTCGGCGCAACTTACGTGATCCCGATCATCTATGTCCCCTTGCTGATGATCACGCACGTAACCGCGTTCTATCTGCTGCTTCGTCATCAACGAACGACTGCTCCGGCTCTGCTCCGCGATCCAGTCGCATCGTAGGAATCGAAGTATGCCCACCTATGACTCCCCGATGCTGCCTCGGGGAGTTTCAACGAGATAGTGAAGGAAGGTGAAGTCAGCTGAAGCGGTCAAGGAAGTCGGCTGGGGTGCAAATGAGGACTCGGTGGCTCCCGCGCAGCGGCTTGAAATGCTTTATGTTGCCCGTGACCAGAGCATCGGCCGAACCAGCGATTGCGACTTCCAGAAAAGGCAGGTCATCCGCGTCCGGCAGGATCACGCCCGCCGCGGTCACGGCAGAGATGCGCTCCCCCGCGAACTCAATGAAGTCGAGCAGCGTCTCCACATCTTCACGCGGAAAACTGAAAACCGGCCGCATCAAGACCTCCCGATATTCGCCCATCGTGCGATCGTCAAACAGGAGTGAAATCTGTTCCGCAAGAAGCGCGTCCATGATCCGTCCGGGAGCGCCATGCGGATTGATGATGCCGGACACCAGCACATTGGTATCAATCACCACTCTCATCAGGATTTTCGATGGGAGCGAACGGCACGAATTTCAGCTTCAATTTTCGAGGACGGGCTTCGCTGGACGCCTCGGCGTGCCGCCTCTCTCCGCATGCGGGACAAGGCACGTTGGGCTCTGGCCTGCCGCACTACCCGGGTAGTTTCCTCGAGATCATCTTCTTCCACTCCAATAAGCACGGCGACTGGCTTGCCATTGGCAGTCAGGACAAGGTCCTCTTTTTGTGCCAATTTTCTGATTAAACCCGGCTGATTCCGCAGGTCCCTCGTACTGACAAACTTCATTAAGTCCTCTCAGGTGTAGCCAATATTGCTACAATATAGCTACAATATGGCTACAGTCAAGATCCATTGGAAACCCGCCACGCCGCTCTGAGGGAACTCGCCGTGTTACATTGTCCCGCGATGCAAACATCGGCCCTGCTGCTTCTCGCCACTCTCCTGAGCGCCTTTTTACAACCGGAACCTCAGCTTCACTCGTCCCAAACCTCCCCGCCAAATTCAACGGCTTTCGATGTCGCTTCCGCCACCCGTTTTGCCGACCTCGCTCTCGCCTGCGTGCACAAGGAATATCCCAACAAGATCGCGCATGCCATGAACAGCGATGCTGACGTCGCCCCGCCGCGCAAGCTCACGCCCGCTTTTTACGGCTGCTATGACTGGCATTCGTCCGTCCACGGTCACTGGTTGCTGGCGCGGCTCGCGCGGACGTTTCCCAAGGCGCCGTTCACGCCACAGGCACGCGCGGCATTGCAGCAGAACCTGACCAAAGAAAATATCGCGCAGGAAGTCGCGTATCTGAACCAAGACGGGCGCGCCAGCTTTGAACGGCCTTACGGATTGGCATGGCTTCTGCAACTCGGAC
>DASTZZ010000029.1 GCA_035764005.1 Terriglobales bacterium | reverse complement strand
TTTTTAATTCGGCCATGCCCTGGCTTGCGCCACGGCTTGTGCCAGCGGACGTTCAACTGTTGAAACCGGCTCGCCCGCGGGCACCGTTATTTCAATGCGCGTTCCCTTTCCTTTGGCGGAGATCACGCGCGACACCCCGCCCAACATCGCAATTCGTTCCTTAATCCCGGCCAGCCCAAACGACTGCCGTTCCTTGCTCGCTCCGGACTTCGGCTGGATCCCGACTCCATCGTCTTCCACCAGCACGTGCACCATCTTGCTTTCTCGCGCCACCTGCACCGTCACGTTCTTCGCCTGAGCGTGCTTCGCCACGTTATGCAGCGCTTCCTGCACCACGCGATAAATCGCCTGCTCGGTCCCCGGCGCCAGCCGGCCCACATCGTCCGCAATCAGCACGCGCGCTTTCACGCCAGTGCTCTTGGCCAGATCTTTGGCCTCTTTCCGGATCGCCGCCACCAGTCCTAGTTCTTGTAGCACCAATGGCGAGAGCTTGCCAATAATCCTTCTGATACCTTCAATCGTTCGATCCACAACTTCCACTGTCTCGCGGATCTTCGTCTTCACGTTTCGCTGCGTGATCCCGCTCTCCATCATGCCGAGGTAAAGGCGAATCACCATCAGCGCCTGCCCCGTTTCATCGTGCAGCTCGCGACTGATCCTCTTCCGCTCTTCCTCCTGCACTCGCAAAAGGTGGCCGGAAAGTTCTGCAATGCGCTGCTCGCGCTCGCGTAGCGCGTCCGTCATCTGTGCGCGTTCAATCGCCAGCGCCGCGCGATCGCTGATCGCACGCATTAGCTCTCGTTCCGTCGGCAGCCATTCATACGGCTTGTTGAACCCAATCGCCAGCACGCCAATGGTTTCGCCTTCCGCTTTCAGCGGCACTCCCCATAGCGACTTCGCTCGCGCTCGCACCGCCGGCGCCAGCGTGCTCGCTTCCGCGCTCGTGTCCAGGATCATCGCCGGCTCGCCTGTGACTGCGATTCTTCCCGCAAATCCGGTGCCCAGTGTGACCGTGGAATCTTCCGGCACCGCGCCTTCCATTCCGACGGAATAAGCAACTTTCAGATGGCTGCGCTCCTGGTCCCGCAGCAGCACTGCTCCGATTGATGCATCGAAGGTTCGCGTCGTAATCTCCAGGACCTTCTGCAGCAGCACGCTCAAGTCTTCCGCCGCCAGCTCCGCGTCGAGTAGTGAGAGCAGCGCGTTCGATTCCAGCGTCTTCGCATCAAAGTACGCGCCGGAAATAATCACGAAGGAAACGGAGGAGAGCATCTCCAGCGCAGCTTTGGCCTCCCCTTCGCGTTCCGGAAACAGCCCGGATAAATACGGGTCGCATGAGAGCAGATACAGTTCCAGGCACCGCGCCACGGCGCGCGTATTCACCTGCAGCTTGGAAAGCCGCGTGCCGAAGTATTGGAGGTTCTCTTCAAATCCGGGAAAATCGTTGTGGCAGAAAAATTCGCACCCGGCAGAGGGTGTCAGGCGCTCCAGCGCGGACAGAATCCGCCCATCAAAGCCGAATTCTTGCGTCAGTTTCTCACGCCAGGAATGAGTTATGTCCGGGAAGTAGGGCTTTAACGCCTGCGCTACTTCAACAATCAGCTCTCGCGATGATTCCTTAAACGGCGGTACTGCTGTCACTCGACTTCTTCCTGTACTGCTGGGTTCTTACTGCTCGACTGCTGAGTTCTTACTTAGACTTCAGACTTGCTGCTGCTGGTTTTCTGAGGCCCGTTTGGTTCTTGGCTTTTAGCTCTTGGCTTTTGGCCTTTCACTACTTTGCGATCTTTGCGTCCGTCGCTCGGGGTCCCCGGCGCACGCTTCGTGTGCTGGGGGCAGGGTGAACTCCTGCCGCTATCAGTGTTTCTCTGTGTTCGTCAGTGGCTAATCTGGTTTTGCTTTTCCGATCTCGGCGATCACGTTGCGATCACGGCGATGTCGGCGATTCCTAGTTCCTAACCACTTGACGAAATGAGCCTTACCAGACTTTTGCCCTACGCAGCCCAAGACCTTACTTGTAAGGTATTTTACCCGAACCAGCCCTGAATGTGAACCAGATAGTTAGTATATTTCTCGCCAGCAGTTTAAAACCTTAGAAGAATTAAAAGCCTTTTGCAATCAATAATTTTGGCTGGAACGCGGGAACTCCTGCCCGCGAAAAGGGCTTCCAAGGTTTCGGCCACTGACAATCACAGACGAGCACAGATACATCCTCCGTGTTCTCTGTGGTAAATGGCTCCTGGCTTTTGATTTTTGCTACCTTCGTGTTCCTTCGTGTCCTTTGTGGTAAACGGCTCCTGCCTTTTGACTTTTACTACCTTCGTGTTCCTTCGTGTCCTTTGTGGTAAAAGGGGTTCAATCCGCGCTGATTCTGCGAAAATCCGCGGTAAGCCTTGACCTTTCGCGCCCTTCGTGCCCTTCGCGGCTGAGTCCTCCGTGTTCCTCCGTGTTCTCTGTGGTAAATGGTTTTTAGGGGTTTTACGACCTTCGTGTTCCTTCGTGTCCTTTGTGGTAAAAGGGGTTCGGTCCGTGCTCGTCTGCGCTCGTCAGTGGCTCAACCGGGTTTTGATCCGCGCTCACCCGTCCCGGCGCCTGCCCCGGCCTGCCGTGGGGCGAAGCCGGGGATCCGCGTTAGTCCGCGGTGTGGGTTGGCTCTATGCAACCTCTTATAATGTTTCCTGTTGATTTCCTATCCCAAAATTAGGATAATTCATGACGGAGAAAGCACCCTCGCCGGAACTGAAGCCGCTGGTCTGGATCGGCGACACACTCCGGGAGGTAAGAAAGTTCCCAAAGGGCGTCAAGAGAACGGTGGGCAGAGCGCTGGCGCTTGCCCAGATGGGAGCAAAACACCCCGCGAGCAAGCCCTGGAAAGGCGAAGGACCAGGCGTATTTGAGATCGTAGAAGACGATCAGGGGAGCACCTATCGGGCCCTGTACACAGTACGCTTCGCCGACGTGATTTACGCCTTGTATGCCTTTCAGAAGAAGTCGAAGAAGGGCATCAGGACTCCGCAACAGGATGTAGAGAACGTTCACAAACGGCTGCAAATTGCGCAACAGCATTACGAGGAGAGCCATGGCAAAAGGAACAGATGAAAACCAGGTTCAACCGAGTTCCGGGAATGTGTTCGCAGATCTGGGGCTGCTCAATGCCGGCGAGGAGCACACCAAAGTGCGGCTCGCCCTGGCTATTAATAAGCTGATTGAGCACCTGACCCAGGTAGAAGCTGCCCGGCAACTCCGGACGAAACAGCCCAACGTCTCCGCTCTTCGCAATTACCGGCTGGACGGTTTCTCCGCCGAACGGCTCATGCACTTCCTGAACGCGCTTGGCCAGGATGTCGAAATCGTTATCCGTAAAAGGCCGCGCTGGAGAGCGGCTGCTATTGTCGTCAGCGGCGCCGGCCTGGCGCTAAAGCGCAAACCTCGCTCGCGCAAACACTCTCCCGCAGCACAGCAAAAATCCGCTTGATGTTCCAATCCATGTTCAGCCCTGGCGGTCTGTGGCAAGTCCGTTCACCACAGAGGGCGCGGAGGTGGTGAGGACTGAAGAAGCACCTGAAGGGCTGTCGAGGTCTTTTGTAGCGCGGTTGGTTTTATGGACGCAGAGCTTCTCTCCTCAGGCAGAACTCTGAGAATCTATCGCATTACGATCAGCGAAATACTCCGGCTCAACCGGAACTGCCCCCAGTGCACAAGGGCCGGCGTCGCCTTTGGAGTTGAAGTATAAACCCGCTTGCCCGCTCTGAGCAGCTCGCGCGCGAGCGTTTTCATTTTGCCGCTCGGATGTGCATAGGCAATCAGAACCTCATCGGCCACAAAGCGATTGCGTTCTTCCGCCAGCTCGGTTGTGACCCGCCTCTGCTTTTCACGAATAGGGCGCCGTATTCTGAGCCGAGCAAATAATTGGCTCAACACTGGAATTCCTGGTGGTGCCTGTAAACAGATCAAGCCGGTAGTTGATGATTAATGTCCCGACAAAGGTGGGTGCAATTGCTCCAAGTATCGCAAAAGCTGCTTAGTCTGAAGATTTGGATTTCTAAACCAATCGGTTGACCAGATGCGATACAGCTTCCATTTGTATCGTTCGAGAATCTCCTGCCGTAAGCGATCACGTTCGCGAACCGAACGAGCACTGTGATAGGTTGCACCGTCACACTCAATGCCGCACAGGAACACTCCGGGTTTCGCTGGGTGTCGTACCGCGATGTCAATGCGGTAACCGCAGACACCTACCTGCGGCACTGCTTCGTAGCCATGCGCCTGAAGAACCTGGAGCACCCAGCGTTCAAAGTCACTGTCGCACTCTTCGCCCGTGGGGGTTGCGTTCACCACCATCCCGTCGCGTGCATACTGCAGATAGCGCTTAAGTACGCCTACGCCCCGGTGTTTACCCTCATCTTGAATGTCTTCCGGTGACATTGACGTGAAAACTGTCACCTTCTTCTTTGCGCGACTAAACAGAACATTCAGTCGTCGGTGTCCATATATCCCGTTAATCGGTCCAAATCTCTGATAGAAATTCCCGTTCTCGTCCTTCCCGTAGACCGTAGAAATGAAAATCGCATCCCGCTCGTCGCCCTGCACGTTTTCAAGGTTCTTTACAAAGTACTCTTCCAGCTTCCCATTCCATTCTTGGGCGTAAGCCGTCGCCTCTGGATCCGTCGCTATTTCCTTATCCAACAGCTCGCGGATAAACTCAGCTTGTTTCGCATTCACCCCCACCACTCCGAGCGACTGTTTTGGATAGTCCTTCATGAACTGAATGACTGCTTTGACTGCGGTTCTCGCTTCAATCTCATTAAGACCCCCTTTGTAGATCCCATTCGCCTGCACCAGTGACACACCGTATTCTGGGTCATCGTAGAACGGCGATGGGAAGACAGTGAGCTCATTCTGGTAAAACTCGCGATTCGAAAAGGCTATTAGCGAGTCGTGCTCCGAACGGTAATGCCACTTTAAGCGGCGCATGGGATGAAATCGCCCCGCGGCTGCCTCCAAGACGGAATCCTGCTTTGTCTCTTCAGCAAACTCATCGTCGTCATTCGCCTCGCCCCCCGACAGCCTCTGGAAAAAGGGGGTGGGAGGTAATTGCATCTGATCGCCAACAATTACGGCTTTCGCGCCACGCGCAATAGCGCCAAGAGCTTCTTCGGGACGAATCTGAGAGGCTTCATCCATAATTACAAGATCGAAACGCAGGTCGTGGGGATCGAGATACTGCGCAACCGACATCGGGCTCATCATCCAACAAGGCATCATATTCTGAATAGCGTTTGCGGATCGACTCAGCAGATCGCGAACCATGATGCGAGGGCGAGTCTGGCCTGCTACACGCGTGACGAGCGCGAGTTCAGTGAGTTGGGAAACTGGCCCCAAAGAATTGCCCGCCGGGACCGGACGTTGCGTCAGCTTTACAGCCAATTCTTTACGCTTAAGTTCAAGAGACTCTCGATCGAGCGTTCGGAATTGATTCCTAAGTTCTTGGTGTGTTGCTCCGCTGTGCCGCCGCAACCGTGGATCGTTATTCAATATTGCCTCTGCAGCAGATCGATAGAAAACAAACTCAAGTGCATTTGCAAGGTTGCGGTAATCCTCGCCTGCACTGGAATAGACGGAGAGAACAGGGCCGGCGCCCAGATCAACAGCAGCATCCTCCGCAAGCAGGAAGCTTAGATAATCTCGTAATGCCGAGAGGTGCTCAATGGCACGTTTGTTCCGTGCCCGGAGATCTTGTAGGGGTGCCAAGTCGAAGGATTCGACACCACTCCACAACTCCGGGTCGAGTTGAGCTGAAGTGGTGACCAAAGCCGCGAATTCGGTGATCGCAGAGCACTTACGCAACAGCTCCTCGCCCTGAGCCCGGATTAGAGCAATGTTTTCAGGCTGGTGGAAGAAGTGCTGAATTAAAGCTTCAGGAAGCTCGAGAGAAGCTACGGCGCAAGCAAAGGCTAACGTTGATTTCAATGCATCTTGCTTTTGACGCAGCGTTTCGAGCGAGCCCCCGACAAGATCGAGAGCGGCGGCATCGTGCGCAAGGCGCTCTGCTGCAGCCTCGCATTCTTGAAGGAGTCTAATCGATGAAGAGACATCCACTTCAGTGGAAGATAATTTGAAACGCGCGGCTAGGAACACATCAGCAGCGTCTCTGAATTTATCGGCCCTCGTGTTCACCCGTTCAACTGTCTGTAACCAAGTCGACTCGTTAGTGTTGGTTGCATCTCCCAAAATGGCATTCAGAGAAGAAAATGCCGACTGCTCCCGCATTGCAGCCAACCGATCCAGCTGAGGTACGGTCGCGGTGAAGAGGAACTCTTGAATGCTGGCGCCGATTTCGCCGAAACCGGCAAGCCGATGCCGAACCTCAGTCGCCCAATTTGACAGCTCTAGGAGTTCTGAGAACGGTGTCTCCAGTCCCGCGAACCATTCTCCACAGATGGGACGAAGGACAGGACTAGACGCGAAAGCATCAAGGTCGGCCAGATATTGGCTGCACGCGAGCAGATCATTGGCGATGTGGGTACGCCGATGTTTTTTCGAGGGGTCACGAACGATTCCGCGGAAAACCTGGCGCGCCCGACGGCACGAGGAACTGAAGAGTGAGGTTAGTGCGTTTGCTGAACGGAGAGCGAGACCATGAGACCGTAGGTCATCCGCTTTCGGAAGAACGTTGAGATCGAACTCAGCATCTAGAGTCGCTCGGCGACGGGTTAGAGCTGCGCTCTGAGCGGCGCTCCGTTCAAGCACTTTGTGATTAGCTTCATCCAGCACAGCTGCCGATCGCTTGCTCCAGATCCCACGAGACAATCTGGCAAGTAACTCCAAAGCAGTAGTGCAGCCGCGCAGTGCGCCGATTGACGCTTCTTTCAGCCCGACAGATCCTACTAAGGTGGTGCAGAAAGGTGTGAGGTGCGTGACTGTTTCAGCAGTACTTTGTGACTGCTGTCTGAGCTCTAGAACAGACGAAATCTCGAAATGCGAGACTCCTACGCTCTTCAGCTTATCGAGAGCGGATTGTATTGATTTGCTGCTGATGTGTCGTGCTGCTGCGACATCTTCGCAGACCGCTCCTAGCTCTGTTTCATTGCCTGTCAGCCTCCCAAACTGCTCAATTGTCGCGCGCAATCGCTCCCGATTTTCTCTTGAAGCACAATACCGGTATGCTTCGCCTGCAATTAGATGAGGTGGGACGGGTGCAATGACGACTTTGCGGCAAAGGATTTCAATTTCGCGCTGGTTCGACGGGAAAAGATAGCCAACGCCACTCTCAATAGATGATATGTCATCGAGGGCAGCGACTATTGCAGTATTCCAGGCAGAAATAAGCGAAAGCAAACGAGTTTCATCTAATTCCGTTATTTCAATATTCTGAAAACCACGCCAAGGATGTTCAGCCAGTTTGCCGAATGCTGCAAGTGCCCGCATTTGCGATTCGAGCGTGCGAGCAGCATCCACCATCTGCCGGTAAGTGTAAGGATCAATGTTTAATGGATTGCCAAACCGCGCATCGGCAATACCGGACAGTAAATCACGTCTTAGATCATCCCGCACTGCGCTGCCTAACAGTATGTCGTAGACTCTCAGTCCCGTCTTGCCAGCATCATCATTGACATGCTGCACGTAATACAGCAATTCGGTTCGCGTTTTTATGAGCGCCTCAGCGTTACCGCGCAGTTGATCGGGACGCAAACGAGGAGCTCGGTATTCAATGCGTGCCGCAAGCGAGTTGGTTACTGCCGCTTTTGAAGCCTTGCTCGAATGGAGCTCAAGGCAGAATGAGTTCAATCCGGCATCGTCAAGCCTTTTCTTCACCACTTCAAGTGCTGCCATCTTTTCGGCAACAAACAGGACGGTGCGACCGTCGTTCAATGCGGCCGCAATCATGTTTGTGATTGTTTGGGATTTACCCGTTCCGGGCGGTCCCTGAATTACCTGCGAAGATGCGCTCTTAAGAAGGTCGATAACGGCACTATGCTGAGATGAATCGGCATCGGTGATTAACAACGGCTCCGGTCCTTGGAGCGTATCAATTTCGTAATCTTCGGCATACCCAATGTTGCTTACTTCGGCTCCGGCGATTAAGGTACGCAGGACGGACCTCTGTTCGAGGGGATCTTCAGCGGGCCATCGGCGTGGATCAAGGTCGTTGTACATCGCGAGCGTCGAGAAGGTGAATAGACCCAGAGTGGCATAGCGACGCAATTTCCAATCGCGCTTCGCGCCAATTGCCTTTTCGACTCGCTTCAAATATGTCCCGAGCGGGTCGTCGTCCTTTTCATCCTCGATCCAAGCCGGCAGCGTGACTGCCATCTGCCTGAGTAGTTCCGCCAGCGCTACATTAACCTGGATCTCTTCGTTTCGGGTCTGGATGAAATATAAGTAGCGTTGATCGGCGAGCTGCCGCTCCAATGTCACTGGTACGAAAACTAATGGTGCATGCCGCTTTTCATCGCTGTGCTCGGATTCGTAATACTCCAGAAAGCCAAACGCCAGATACAGCGCATTATAGCCGGCGTCCTTTTCGAGAACGCGCGCCGAATCTCGCAAGCCGCTAAGTTTGCGCTCAAGGTCCTCAGCAAAAAAAAGAGTTTGGATTTTGGAGTCGTTATAGCGTCGAGCGACTTGACCGTTCAGGACCGGCAGTTCGTAATCCGGATTTAAGCCCAATTCTCGCGCCCGCTTGACAGGCTCCCAAGTTGGTTGGAATGGCGCGAAGCCGACCTTTAGCCGGATTCGATTGCGAAGCTCGCGCTCGATCTTTTGCTTCTGGCGAGGAGAAGGGTTCGGCCCCAGCTCTTTTAGGGCGGTTCTGTAATCGTCGTCTTCGGCTTTTCCTCGACGCAATAGCGTCTGGAACATAGGGGTTGATTCATCGCTGGGCGTTAGCTCGGGATCAGGGAGTGGTTCGAAAAATAGCTGTTTACCTGCATCGAGTTTCCCGAAGAGCTTTTCGGGAATCTCGTCGACAATTCGAATGTGGCTCCGGGAACGCTCGGAATGTCGGAAGCTTATCAAAGGATTTCGTCCGGTTAGATCAAGCAGCTTCGTTCGGTACTGCTGGATTACATTGCGGACGAACCCGTCCGTGCTTGACTGTGCGGTGCTGGTACCATGCCCCATATCTACAGGTACATCCCTTGCTGCGAGTTGCGCGATATCTTCAGCTCAAGACCAAGATTGACGCCGCTGGACTGGTTTTTGGGAGAAGACGAGGTCCTAGCCATAAGCAATGAAGGGGTGTATGCCTAGTTTATGTGAGTTGCGGTAATTTGCAAGGAAAAGAAGACGGCTCACTGCAGAGGTCGCAGAGGAAGGATGGAAAGCTCTTCAAAAC
Source organism: Terriglobales bacterium (assembly GCA_035764005.1). Classification (NCBI taxonomy): domain Bacteria; kingdom Pseudomonadati; phylum Acidobacteriota; class Terriglobia; order Terriglobales; species Terriglobales bacterium. Next base: position 1,138 of record DASTZZ010000029.1, on the reverse strand, counting down.
ACGAAGATAGGTCGGATAGCGAGCGAATCCAGGGATGGCATCGAATAGGGCTCATCTGCGCGTCAGATTCGAGGCACTCTTTCGCGTCCTTCGCGGCCCACCAGCCGCTAGAACCCAGTCGCCAGCAGCTGCTTCACTATTGATTCCAGCTCCAGCACCCAATACATCGGATGATCTGGTGATCGGGACATCGGGTGATCGGGAGATCGAGAATCGCCTTGATCGCCGCAATCGCGCGTCATCCACGGCAAGCCGGGACAGGTCGCCGGGGTCGGGAAGGCAAAACCTTCTCACCGCAAAGGCAGAGGGCGCGAATCGGGTCACCCGTCACGCGAGGCGCGCGCCGGGGACCCCGATCAGACGCCCTCAAATCGGCTCAGATCCTTCGGCTTCGCTCAGGATTTCGCCTTCGGGCTTAAACGCCGTCAAATCGGCTCAAGATCCTTCGACGTCGCTCAGGATTTCGCCTTCGGGCTCAGACGCCCTCAAATCGGCTCAACTTCCTGCGCCTGACTGATTCAGGATCGCGTTGCACGCTTTTGTTCTTCACCGACCGAAGCATCTCCGTCCGGAGCAGGCGGTTGGCTTTGGTCTGATACCCGCGTCCGCCCTGCTTGAGCCATTCAATCACGTCCACGTCCAGGCGCATCGTAACTGGCCTTTTCACCGGACGGTACCCCTGCCCTCGTACCGCACGTCCCATTTGCTCGGCCGTAAGCTCTGGAATATCTGATGTGTCGATTTCAGAATCGCGAATGGCCGAGATCTCTCTCAGTTGCCGCTTACGCTCAGCTTTCGTCAGGGAGTTGCGCACCGACGCAAGCTCACTTACACGCAGCCGGGTCTTTCTGCCCTGCTCATAGGCGAGGGCGTCTTGTAACGACTGCTCCAGTTTGTTGAAGATTTCTGTTCTGGGGTTTGCAGTGCCTTTCGTCTTGCTGGATTCGCGGGGAGGCTTCGGCGGTTTCAGCTGGTTGCTGGGGAGAGTGATCTTACCTTCGCGATGCGCGGCCATGTTTTTCACTCCGCCCATCAGCTCACCGAAAATATCGCGCTTTGCCATGATTTCAGAACACATCTTACCTCTGATTAACGCTGCTTCAGTGATCCACTGTGATTCAATCTGCGCTCGTCTGCG